>JAFADT010000857.1 GCA_023424585.1 Pseudomonadota bacterium | reverse complement strand
GAGCGTGGGTTGAAACGCCACCACCTGCTCCAGCACGGAGGTGCGCGTGGTCGCTCCGCTCTTCGGGGCGGAGCGTGGGTTGAAACTCATGGGCTAATCCCCCATGCAGCCAGGGCGGTATGTCGCTCCGCTCTTCGGGGCGGAGCGTGGGTTGAAACAGGTGCCGCTCCTTCGCCGCCACGTCAGCGGCGGTCGCTCCGCTCTTCGGGGCGGAGCGTGGGTTGAAACGATGCAGCTCTTCAGATCGATGGAACGGACGTGTCCGTCGCTCCGCTCTTCGGGGCGGAGCGTGGGTTGAAACTGGGTCAGGAGCTTGTACGCGTCGACCTCGACGGTCGCTCCGCTCTTCGGGGCGGAGCGTGGGTTGAAACTGGGCATTTGCGCCGATGGGTCCGCAGGCGGCCCTGGTCACTCCGCTCTTCGGGGCGGAGCGTGGGTTGAAACCGGATTCAGGAGCTGGCCGAAGGGAGTCTTTCCACACGTCGCTCCGCTCTTCGGGGCGGATCATGGGTTGAAGCCGGGTGGCGCCGTAGTAGGCCGCGAGCGCGCTCCCGTCGCTCCGGAACGGAGCATGGGTTGAAACCAGCAGGTGGTGCAGCCGTACGCAGTAATGAGAGTCGCTCCGCTCTTCGGGGCAGAGCGTGGATCGAAACTTGTCCGACTGTCGGACAAGTTGGTCCAGGCTCGCGCCATCAACACCGTCGTCACTTGAACCGGCACGGTTGATTGACGGTGGGCTCCTCCTCAAGCTGCACGACCATCAGCGTCACGGGGCCGGGGGTGACGTTCCCGGAGAGATGGCCTTTGCGCCCTTGCGCGTCCGGCCTTGTGTTCAGGTCCTCGCCCAGGGACACCTCGCCCGGTCCCAATTCCACGCGCGTGCCGTCCATCGCCTCGACGAACCACTTCCCAGAGAGGGGGATGATCCACTGGACCTTCGGGTTCTCGTGCCAGGACCCCTTCCAGCCATCCGGCTGGACCGTGAAGAGGACCTGGGACTCTCCGGGCGGCTGGCGTGCCTGCCATTGCGGCGCTGCGGGCGGAGACATGCTCTTCAGGTCGAAGCTCCGCACGGGGCACCGGGTCATGTGGCTGACCCCGTGCTCATCCGTCCAGTTGTGCCAGTAGCTGAAGACAGGCGCCGCGGCAGCGGGTTCGCGGGCCCAGGCGCCTCCGCCCAGCCCGAGCATGGCCACCAGGGCCGCCTGCCATCCCAATCGTAAGCGCATGGCCATGCTCCTCTCCCATCAGGGCGCCGGCTCGAAGAGCGTCAGGCCGGAGTCCTGGTCATGCTCTTTGCGAAGCTCCGCCGGCTCCTCGACCACGAACACCTCCAGCGTCGGTGACGCGACCGCGTGGAGCAGGTGACCTCCGCGCGTCGTCCCGTCCTCCGCGCCCACGACGACATGCGCGTGCACCACCGGCGCGCCGCTTGCCATCCCCACGTCCCCAATCACGGACAGGGCCTCCACCTGCCCCTGCACCGGGTTGACCTTGTAGGCCCTCCGCCCCAGGTCGTACCAACCCAGCTCCACGTCGCGCAGCGCACCGATGGCGGTGAAGTGCGCCGCCCGCAGCTGGTGCTCCCTGGCGAACTGGCTCAGCGCCGTGAACACCTCATCACCGCTCTTCAGGATGAGCGCATAGGTCCGCCGACCGTTCACGTCGCTCAACAACTGTGAACGCGCGTGAGGCGCTTCGCCATGCGGCGTGGCCTTCTCGGGTGGGACGTAGGGGGCCTTGTCAGCCGTGTGCGCCGCGGAGACCGCCAACGACACGGCCGCGAACCCGAACGTGCTGACCGCCAGGAACAAGGGCTTCATGATGACCTCTCCTCGGGGACGTGGATGCTCCTCACTTCCCTGTCCGCGTGGCATCCACCGGAGCCACCGACTCCAGCGGTGCACGCATCAACAGATACGGCGGCTCGCGCAGGTCCTTGCCGCCATTGAACGACGGCAGCCGGTTCCACTGCCCGAGCGTCACATAGACAGAATCCGCCGTGGCGAAGATGCCGTCGGGCCAGACGATGCGCGCATCCCTCACCACCACGTCGAAGTGACCGTCCGGCCACCGGCGCAGGAGGGCGTGGTGCTCTCCATCCGTGACGTACAGCCGGTCATGTGAGTCCATGGCCAGCCCATCCGCGAACCCCTTCTCTCCCTCGTCCTTCACCGCCGCCGCCAACGTGCGCTCCGGCGCAGCGAGGTCCGACAGCACGTCCGTCGGAAGGCTGTAGAGCCGCCGGCTCGTCAGCGGCGCGTAGTACAGCCGCCGGGAGTCCGCGCTCAGCGCGATGCCGTCCGCGCCTCCCACCGGGAACGTCGGGTGCTTCGGGTCGTAGCGCAGCGGCTTGCCCTCCAGCACCGCCAGGAAGTCCTGCTCCGGCTGGGTGGAGGGATGCTCGGCCAGCACCCGGCGCTGCCGCCCCGTGGCCAGGTCCACCACCACGAGCGCGGGCGACGTGCCGAACGAGGAGTCGGTGATGTACGCCATGCCCTTCGCGCCGTGGGTCAGGTCCACGCGCAGGTCGTTGAGGTGACTGTCGGGCAGCAGCGCCGGCGCGCGGATCACCACGCTGGCGATGACCTCGTGAGTCGCCGGGTTGAAGCCCACGACCTTGGCCCCGCCCTCCGGTATCCCCTGGATGCCCGCGCGCTTGCCGTCATCAATCACCCACACGTTGCCCTTCGTGTCGGTGGTCATCCCGTGCACCGACAGCAGGCGCTGCGCGGCGGGCAGGCTCGACGGCAGGCTCATGGCCGCGCTGGGGAAGGGGACCAGCGTGCCCCGCACCAGCTCCGCCAGCGTCGCGCCCTGGTGGTCCTCCGCGTGCCTCGGGAACCCCACGAACACCCGCCCGCCCGGCGTGACCGCGATGCCCGACGGGCCCGGCCCGCTGAAGCGCGCCACCACCTCCAGCGTGCCGGTGGGACGCGTGGAGAAGTCCACCGCGTCCTCCGCCCACGCGCTCAGCGACGCGAGCAGCACCCCCAGCGCTCCGACCTCGCGATGGAACCTCATGGCCCGTCCCCCTACAGCTCGACGTACACGTTCGGGTCGCCGCCCAGCCGGTGGCCCCGGTCCAGCGTCGCGAGCGCGGCCACGTCGTCCGCGTCCAACTGGAAGTCGAACACGTCGAGGTTCTCCTTCATGCGCTGGGGGTTCTGGGACTTGGGGATGGCCACGTTCCCCAGCTCCACGTGCCAGCGGAGGACGATCTGCGCGGGGCTGCGGCCGTGCTTCTTCGCGAGCCGCGTGAGGACGTCCCGCTTCAGCAACTCGCCGCCCCGGCCCAGCGGGCTCCAGGCCTCCACCACGATGCCCCGCGACGCGGCGTCCTCCCGCAGCGTCTGCTGCGCGAAGTCCGGATGCAGCTCCACCTGGTTCACCACCGGCGCCACCCCGGTCTCGTCGACCAGCCGGCGGATGTGCTCCGGCTCGAAGTTGGAGACGCCGACCGAGCGCACCCGGCCCTCCTCCTTCAGCCGCAGGAACGCGCGCCACGAGTCCACGTAGAGGTTCCGCGCCGGCAGTGGCCAGTGGATGAGGTACAGGTCCACCGTCTCCAAGCCCAGTCGGCGCGCGCTCGCATCGAAGGCCCGGAGCGTGGCGTCGTAGCCATGGTCCGCCCCGGCGAGCTTCGTCGTGACGAAGAGCTCCGCGCGAGGGATGCCAGACGCTCGCAGCCCTCGGCCCACCGCCTCCTCGTTGTCGTACCGCGCCGCCGTGTCGATGAGGCGGTAGCCCGTCCGCAGCGCCGTCTCCACCGCCACCGCCGCGGCGTCGCCCGTCAGCGGCCAGGTGCCGAAGCCCATGGGGGGAATCGAGTTGCCGTCGCGCAGTCCGCGGGGGGGTGGTGTGCTCATGACGTCTCCGTGGGTGAGGGACCTGCCGGAAGAGGGACGGTCCAGGCCGCCGACATGGCGGACACAGCCAGGCCGGCCGGCGCCATCCTGGCCTCCAGCCCGCCACGTCCCGGCATGATCGCGTTCGAGATCGTCATGCCAGGAACGGTGGGCATCCATGCGCCGCCCGTCAGTCATGCGCCCACGACGCCGCCGGTCTGCATGCCCGCTCCCGGCGATGACGGGTCCCCGGGACGCGGGTCCCGGCACGCGAAGCCGCCGCGGGACGCCCCCGCGGACCCGCCCTCGGCCACGTCCCGGCAGAAGCCCGGAAACCCCCGCCATCCGCGCAGGACAGTTCATCCCAGGCCGATTTGTCGCCGCCCCAACACCGTTGGATCCACACGTTCCTCTCACGCCACAGGGCCTTCCTGGCTCCCTCAGCCAGTCGGGCAATCACGGCTTTCTTCGAGAGTGAACGAGATGTTTTCCAGCGTGGACGTTAGCGTCGGTGCGCACTGGAAACCCGCGCGGCGTGCTGTCATCTTCAAGGGACTTTCGCCGCGGGGAAGCAGGGTTGAAGGGGCGTCGGGGCGAAAGTTACCCAAGGGTCTGCGGGGCAGACGTCTTGGGAGGTGCTGGACGGAAAACTGTTCCGTCCCGGGGCTGTAAAAACTCCCCGGAACCGAGGGGTGTCTGCCGATGAGCTGGGACCCACGCCGCATCCGAGTGTCTCAAAAGCGAAGCGGATCAACCGGTTGGCGCGCCCGTCCGCGTGAACCGGAAAACCCCAGCTCCTGGCACACCCCTCGCATCGGCCGCTGACGCTGTCCTGACCCTGCTTCGCCTTCCCCTGGTCCCGAACTCCTCGTGCTCGACCCGTCGCCACTCACCTGCTCCTGCGGTCAGCCCCACTCGGACGCGGAGGCGTGTCCCACGCTGATGCGGGGGCTCGACCTCAATGGCGGCACGATGCTCTACGCCGGCACGCCGCCGCCGGGCCCCGTGGCGGCGAGGCCCGAGACGCCCGCGCCTTCGCCCATGTTGTCTCCCACGCCCGTGGTGCCCTCGCTGGTGGGGCAGGAGTTCGGCCGCTTCCGCATCGTGCGCGAGCTGGGGCGCGGCGGCATGGGCACCGTGTTCCTCGCGGAGCACGCGCTCATCCAGAAGCGCGTGGCCATCAAGGTGCTCCACGCGCACCTGGCCCAGGCGCCGGAGCTCGTCGCGCGCTTCCTGTCCGAGGCCCGCACGCTCACGCTCGTGCAGCACGAGAACGTCGTCACCCTCTACGACCTGGACTCGCGCGACGGGCGCCCGTACCTCGTCATGGAGTACCTGGAGGGGGACAGCCTGGCCAACTTCGCCCGCGGGCCCATGGCCCCGGCGCTGGTGGTGGAGCTGATGACGCAGGTGTGTGACGCCCTGGGCGCCGCGCACGCGCACGGCATCGTCCACCGCGACCTGAAGCCCGCCAACGTCTTCCTCGTCTCCAGCCCCCATGGCAAGCAGCGCGTGAAGCTGCTCGACTTCGGCATCGCCAAGCTCCTGTCCCGGCCCGCCGGGGAGATGACCACCGAGGTGGGCGTCCTCCTGGGCACGCCGGAGTTCATGGCCCCCGAGCAGTGCGGCGACGGCATCGTGGACGCGCGCAGCGACCTCTACGCCGCCGGCGTGCTCGCGTACCTGCTGCTCACCGGCCAGGTGCCCTTCTACGGCCGCACCACCGCCGAGATCCTGGTGGGCCACCTGCAGAAGGACCCCGTCCCGCCGCACGAGCTGAACCCGGCCGTGCCGGAGGCCCTGTCGCGGGTGCTCCTGCGCGCGCTGGCCAAGCGGCCCGAGCACCGCTTCGCCTCCGCCGCGGAGCTGCGCGCGGCCCTGGAGGCGTCGCTCGCGCCGCCGCCCGCGCCCTCCGCGCCGCAGCTCACCGCGCTCCTGCGCGGCCCCGGCGCGCAGGCCCCGGTGGAGCTCAAGGGGGAGTGGGTGGGCCGCTCCGGCCTCTTCTTCCAACTGGCCACCCCGCCGCCCGCGCTCCTGTCGGACGTGTCGCTGGTGCTGCGGCTGCCCGGCGGCGACCTGCCGTGCACCGCGCAGGTGGTGCGCCACGTCACCGCCGAGCAGGCCCAGGCGTGGAACATGGCCCAGGGCTTCGGCGTGCAGCTGCGCGACGCCAGCCCCGCCTTCCAGGCCCAGCTGGCCCAGCTGCGCCACGG
>JAFADT010000872.1 GCA_023424585.1 Pseudomonadota bacterium | reverse complement strand
GCCTCCAGCCGGAAGCGGTGGTGCGCATGGGCACGCGCATCGGAGTCATCACGTGAGCCAGAAGATCAACGGCGTGAAGGGGATGAACGACCTCCTGCCGGGCGAAATCGAGGTCTGGCAGTTCGTCGAGTCGACCGCGCGCACGCTGTTCGGCCGCTTCGGCTACGGCGAGGTGCGCACGCCGATGGTGGAGGACACCGCCCTCTTCGTGCGCAGCGTGGGCGAGGAGACCGACATCGTGGGCAAGGAGATGTACACCTTCGAGGACAAGGGCGGCCGCAGCCTGTCCCTGCGTCCGGAGGGCACCGCGCCCGCGGCGCGCGCGTACATCGAGCACTCGGTGAACAACCAGGAGCCGGTGACGCGCTGGTTCTACATGGGGCCCATGTTCCGCTACGAGCGGATGAAGACGGGCCGCTACCGCCAGTTCTCCCAGATTGGCGCGGAGGCCTACGGCGCGAAGGAGCCCGCGCAGGACGCGGAGCTGATGGACGTGGTGGTGCAGTTCCTGGAGGCCCTGGGCCTCACGGACGTCACCCTGAACATCAACTCGCTGGGCGACGACAACTGCCGGCCCGCGTACCACGCGAAGCTGGTGGAGTACCTGAAGGCGCACCGGGAAGAGCTGTGCGCGGACTGCCAGCAGCGGCTGGAGCGCAACCCGCTGCGCGTCCTGGACTGCAAGAACGAGAAGTGCCAGGCGGTGGCCGCGGCCGGGCCCAACGTGCTCGAGTTCCTCTGCGAGCCGTGCCGCGCGCACTTCGATGACCTGCAGCGCAAGCTGGGCGTGCTGGGCATCCGCTACGTGGTGAACCACCGGCTGGTGCGCGGCCTGGACTACTACACGCGCACCGTCTTCGAGTTCATCGCCGCGCACCCCGCGCTGGGCACCGCCAGCACGGTGGGCGGCGGCGGGCGCTACGACAAGATGATGAAGGGCCTGGGCGGGCCGGACGTGCCCGCGGTGGGCTACGCCATGGGCCTGGACCGGCTGGTGCTCCTGCTCAAGGAGAGCGGCAGGTCGTTCACCCAGCGACCGGACCTGTTCATCGCCGTGGCGGACGAGGGCTCGCAGGACGAGGGCCTCAAGCTGGCCAGCCGCCTGCGCCGCGAGGGCCTGAAGGTGGACTTCGACACGCGCGGCGGCAGCCTCAAGAGCCAGATGAAGCGCGCGGACAAGTCCGGCGCCCGCTTCACGCTGGTGCTGGGCGAGCAGGAGCGCACCACCGGTCAGGCGAAGCTCAAGCCCATGGCGGGCGGCGAGCCCGTCCCGGTGGCCCTGGACACCGTCGCCGCCACCGTGCGCGCCCAGCCGGAAGCCCCGGCCCCGGCGCCCGCGCCCTGATCCCACGCGCCCCTCCCGTATGACGCGCCGGGCCGGAGGGGCGCAGGGCGGTTGGTCTTCCCTGAAAATCCCGGAGTGGAGGAGTTGGGCGTCGTAAGTCCTGGGAATCGCTGGGGGATCGAGAGCCGGGGGATTCGCGACGCTTGAGACTTTGGAGTACCTTTTGTCTCCAATGTCGAGCGCCTCCCAGTCCGTGTCGGTGATCGATGGCCTCCGCTGGATCCCCGTGGCCGGGGACAGCATGTGGCCGTCGTTGCGTGCGGGTGACGTGGCGGAGGTGGAGCCGTTGGTGGAGCCGCCGCGTCCGGGTGAGGTGGTGCTGGCGCGCTTCGACTCCTCGCTGGTGCTGCACCGGGTGCGCTGGTGTGACGGGCAGGTCTGCTCGCTGCGCGGGGACAACGGCGGCGCTGAAGACCCGCCGCTGCCGCTGGTGCGGATCCTGGGGCGCGCGCGGCGTGTGCGCCGGGGTGGCGCGCTGCTGGAGATGGACCGCTGGGACGTGGGGCCTCGGCGGCTGGGCCGCTGGCGCGCGACGCTGAAGCGCCGGGTGGCCGCGTGGCTGGGGAGGACGGGCCGCGCATGAGCTTTCCGGCGGACAGCGTGCCCAGGCGGCGAGAGGGGACCTCGGGGGAGGGCTTTGGCGCGGACTTCCTGGTGCTGGACGCGGAGGGGCGCACGCTGCGCGGGCTCAACCCGACGGCGGCGCGCATCTGGGCGCTGTGTGACGGACGGCGCTCGGCCCGGGCGGTGGCGGAGCAGGTGGCTTCCGAGTTCTCGACCGACGTGGGTCCGGTGCTGACCGACACGCTGCGGTTCCTGGAGGAACTCCAGCGCAAGGGGCTGTTGGACGAAGTGCGCGCGCCGGCCGGTGCCGCGCCTCTGGAGGAGTCATGATGCGGGCGCTCGTGGCCGTGCTGGCGGGGGCGATGGTGCTGTCGGCGTGCTCGGAAGGGGTGTCCCCCCAGCCGCCGCCGTCCGTGAAGCCGGGGCAGGGGACGGGGGCCGGCTCCCCCGTGGATCCGACGGACGTGCTGGCCGGAGGAGGGACCGTGACCCGGCCGCCACCGCCAGCACCCGGCGTGGAAGAGCCTCCGCCCGAGGAGCCACCTCCGGAAGAGCCTCCGCCCGAGGAGCCGCCTCCGGTGCCGCTGCCGCCTCCGGCCGCGAGCGCGGTGGTGGTGGGCGCGGGCTCGGAGCCCACGCCGCTGTCCGAGGTGCAGCAGGTGGACGTGGACTTCGTGGTGAGCGGCGTGCGGAACAAGGGCCTGGTGGACGTGGAGTTCATCGCGCCGGGTGGGCGCCCGTACGAGAAGCGGAGCGCGACGGTGGCGGCGCGGCCGGAGGAGACGCGCACGCTGCGCTACTCGCTGCCGGTCGCGGGCACGGCCGTGGCCATGTCGCGCATGACGGGCACCTGGCAGGTGCGCTTCTTCCTGGACGGGGCGCAGCTGGCCGCCACGTCCTTCACCCTGGAGCCGTGACGTGAGGCCCGCCATGAATGTCCGCATCCTCGCGCTCCTTGCCACGCTGCTGCCCGCGGTGGCCCTCTCCCAGACCTGGACCGTGCGCCCCATCCCCGCCGCCGACGAGGCCGTCGCGCGCGTGGTGATGGACGACGTGTCCGAGCTCGTCATGGAGGTCACGAACACGACCGCGGCCACGACCGACACCCGCCTGTCGGAGGTGTCCTTCGTCCTCCCGACGGGCTACCAACTGCTGGGCGGCCAGCCGGCGGAGGAGAACCCGAACTGGAAGATCGAGTACCTCGACTCCACCGTGCGGCGCATCACCTTCCAGTCCACGTTGGGCTGCGTGGATGACGGGCGCGGCCTCGCGCGCAATCAGTCCGCGCGCTTCGTGCTGAGCGTGGTGGGCCCGTCGAACCGCGCCACCGACAACGCCACCGAGCGCCTGGTGTCGGGCACGTATGCCCGCGACCAGTGCGACGGGACGAACTACACCTACAACATCGGCTCCATGACGCCGTGGACCCGCGGCATCCTGGCCGCGAACGTGACGCTGTCGCCCCGGGTGCTGGCGGTCAACGGCGCGACGGTGGCGCGCGTGGTGGTGGAGAACCGCGGCACGGGCTCGGCGGCCGACGTGACCGTGGACGACCCCTCGTCCACCAGCAGCGTGCCCCTCACCACCGAGGACAAGGACCCGAGCAAGACGCTGGCGGTCCAGGCCGCGGGCATCTTCGAGGTCGCGCTGCGACCGACCGCCGCTGGCGCCGTGGCCGCGCGCGTACGGGCGCACACGAGCGACTCGAACGCGCCGCTGGCGGAATCGCCCGTGGCGGACGTGGGCGACCTGGTGGCGTCGGCGGACATGGACATCGTGGACGCGTTCCCGGGCGACCCGGTGACGCTGCGCCTCACGGTGGCCAACACCTCCACCACGAACACGTACACCCAGGTGCGCCCGCGCGCGCCGGTGCTGCTGGGCAGGGCGACCGCGTCGCTCCTGGCCGGGCCCTCGCCGGAGAGCGTGGCGCAGCTGGCGCCGGGGGCCTCGGCGCAGTTCACCTGGCGCTATCAGGTGTCAGGCGCGCCCGGCGCCCGCTACCAGTTCCAGGCGCAGGTGGACGGGACGCTCAATGGCTCGGCGGTGGAGGGGGACCTCGTCACGGCGCGCAAGGGCCGCATCGTGGAGCACCGCGTGCGGCTGAGCCAGGAGCGGGTGTCCACGGCGGCCACGGGCGTGACGGTGGCGTACACGGTGCAGAACCGGGGCACGCTGCCCATCTATGAAGTGAAGCTGCTCAAGCCCGCGGTGAACTACTTCGCCGTGGCGGCGTCGGGCCCGCAGGCGTTCGGTGACTGGAGCGTCTCCACGGACGCGGCCGGCTACACCTGGGAGTCGGAGTCCGGAATCCCCGTGGGCGGCGAGGCCACCTTCCGCATCACCTATTCGGGCTTCACGGCCGTCACCGCGGACACGGCGTTCCGCCACCGGCTGGAGCTGAACCAGGGCTACAACGATCCGCGCATTCGCGTGGAGGGGACGATGACGCTGCTGCAGGAGACCGCGTCCCCGGACGTGGGGCGCCTCACCGGCGTGGCCCGCGACGGCAGCGTGACGCTCACCTGGGACAACCCCTTCAACCACGGCAGCACGCTGGTTCTCCGCGCCGAGGGCACGACGCCGCCCGACACCGTGCCCACCAGCGGCGTGCGCTACGCCGTGGGGGACGCGCTGGGCAACGCGACGGTGGCCTATGTGGACGAGTTCAGCTCCGCGTCGTCCATGACGGACACGGCGGTCACGAACGGCACGACCTATGTCTACCGCGTGTTCAACGCGGACGACGAGCTGCGGTACGGGCCGGGCAACCAGCCCACGTCGCAGGGCCTGCTCGTCACTCCGCGGGCGCGCGTGGCCGGCAACCCGCTGTGGTGCTACTCGGTGGGACTGGAGACGACGCTGCAGCCCGTCACCGAGCTGGGCGTGGGCATCTTCACCTCGTTCAACGACTCCGTGGTGGCCACGCTCACGAACACCGCGAACCCCGCCGAGGACGGCGCGGAGCGCTTCCGGCCGGTGAAGCTGTCGGGAAAGATTGGCACCCGCTTCCCGGTGGTGCCGCTGCTGGGCCGGCCGGGGCAGCAGTGGATCGTCGTGGGCGACATGGCCGGGGTGCCGGCGGTGATCAACTCGGCCACGGGTGAGTTCCTCTGGAGGAACACCACGCTGGGGCTGGGGAGCATCAACTCGTTCCCCGTGACGCAGCTGCTCGACTACGCGAACCCGGAGTACCGGACGACGTTCTCGAACGTGGACCTGGCCATCTTCGCCACGCGCAACACGTCCACGCCGAACCAGGTGGTCGCGCTGAACGCGGCCACGGGCGCGCTCATCTGGCGCTACCAGCCCGGGGACCTGGGCATGGTGAGCGGCGGCATGCTGGTGGACTACACGACGAACCGGCTCTACGTGCCGACCAAGTCGGGCGTGAGCACGGACACGCTGCGCGTGCTCAACAGCCTCACGGGCGCGGAGGTGGCGCGGCTGGCGCTGGGCGATCTGGAGTTCGGCGTGGTCCGCAACGCCACGAGCAACCAGATCCTGGTCACCGCCAACGACGGCCGCGTGCACGGCGTGAATCCGGCCACCTACGCCATCGCGTGGACCGTCCAGGTGGAGGGCGCCTCGCAGCGGACCTTCACCCACTTCGCGCGGCCCCAGGGCCAGGGCTTCGTGGTGAGCCGGACGAACGACACCGTGGAGCGCTACGAGGTCGAGGACGAGACCCACGTTCCGAAGCTGAAGTGGACGACGGGCATCGAGAAGCCGTCCGGCACCTTCACCTTCAACGTGAACGGCGTGCCGCGCGTCTACGTGGGCAGCGCGGATGGGAAGGTCCACCAACTGGAGCTGGAGAACGACGGGTTGGACACCGGGCAGGTGACCGTGGGACCCGCGGGGCAGGTCATCGGCGTGCCGACCATCGATCACACCGTGGGCCGGTTGCATGTCGGTACCGAGGATGGTCGAATCTGCGCCTTCCCGGTGCCCTTCTAGGTGGGCCTTCACGTGAGCCAACGCTCTTCACAGCCTCCCGCGGGTCCCTCCGTGCCGAAGCCGCCAGCCGCGCCCGCCGTGTACGTGCCTCCCGCCATCCTGTGGGAGCAGCCCTTCGTCGCGCTGGCGCAGCTGTCCATGTGCAGCATCCCCGGCGAATCGGAGTGCATGCCGTGACTGGCGGGGACCCCCTGGCGGGTCCCCGTGACGCCGTGCTCCGGATCACCCTGGCCGGATGGACGGTGTCGCTCGACGTGGAGGACGCGGCGCTCGCCGGCCCGCTCCAGCGCGTGTTCGGCGCGCACCTCGCCTCCGACGCCGTGGCTTCCGAGGCCCGGCTGGTGATGCGGAGCCCCCCCGGCCCGCGCGCGCCGCCCGCCGTGCAGGAGCTGCCCCGGCTGGAGCCCGGTGACTCGGGGGCGCTGTGCGTGGAGGGCGCCGGGTATTCCGCCGTGCTCTCCCCGGACCGGAGCCGGGCGGACGTCGTCGGAGCCGGGCGGTTGCCGGTGGAGAACGTGGTCAAGGTGATGCTCGCGTCCGCGCTGGCGAAGCGCGGCGGGCTGCTCGTCCACGGGGTGGGGCTGGCGCACGAGGGGCGTGCCGCGCTGTTCGTGGGGCACTCCGGCGCGGGCAAGAGCACCCTGGGCGGGCTCTGGCGCGAGGCGGGTGGGGCGGTGCTCGCGGATGAGCTGGTGGCGGTGTGGCCCGTGGCGGGCGGCGGGTGGCGGGTGGCGGGAACGCCCTGGAACGTGCCGGCCCGGACCGACGACGCGACGCTCGTCGCGGTGGGCACGCTGGGCTGGGACGGGGCCTCGCGGTGGGAGGCGCTGGGGGCGGGGGAGGTGGCCCGCATGCTCTTGCTGAACGCCCTGTTGCCCGAGCCCACGCCGGAGGGCCGGGGCGCGCTGGTGGGCGCTGCCGGGCGGCTGCTGTCGTCCGTGGAGACCGCGCGGCTCGTGTTCGCGCGGGATGCCAGCGCGGCGGAGGTCGTGCGGGCACGGCTGACCGAAGCGGCGCGGACCTGACGGTGAGGGGCTCGCGCTGGCCTCGCGTCTGCGTTACAGCGGGCGTGGGAGGCGGATGCTGGTGGCTGAGACGCGGGTGCCGTTGACGGTGATCGCTGGACCCACGGCGTCGGGGAAGACGGCGTTGGCCATCGCGTGGGCTCGCGCCGCGGGCGGGGAGATCGTCAGCGCGGACTCGCAGCAGGTGTACCGCGCCTTCGACATCGGCACCGCGAAGCCCTCCGCGGAGGAACTGGCGGCCGTGCCGCACCACCTGGTCTCCTGCGTGGCTCCGCTCGAGCCCTTCTCCGCCGCCGAGTACCAACGCCGCGCGGACGCGGCCATCGCGGCCATCGCGTCGCGGGGCCGGCCGGTGTTCGTCGTCGGCGGCACCGGCCTGTACCTGCGCGTGCTGCTGCACGGCGTGGTGGACGCGCCCGGCGCCCTGCCTGCGCTGCGCGCGGAGCTGGAGGCGCTCGCGGCGGAGCAGGGGAGGGAGGCCGTGCACCGCCGCCTGGCCGAGGTGGATCCGGAGACGGCGGCGAAGCTGCCCACCCAGGACCTGGTGCGCGTCGTCCGCGCCCTGGAGATCCACGCGCAGACAGGCGTGCCCGCGTCCGAGTTCCGGCGCGCCCACGCCTTCGCGCCAGACCGCTATTCCTTCCAGCTCTACGTGCTCGACCCGCCGCGCGAAGCCCTCTACGCCGCCATCAACGCGCGCACGGAGGCGCTCTTCTCGCGGGGGCTCGTGGAGGAGACGCGAGCCCTGCTGGAGCAGGGTTACGCGGACGCGGCGCCCATGCGCAGCGTCGGCTACGTGCAGGCCCGCGCGGTGGTGGAGGGCCGGATGACCCGCGAGGAGGCCATCGCCGACACCGCGCAGGAGACCCGGCGGTACGCCAAGCGGCAGCTCACGTGGTTCCGCAAGGAGCCCGGCGCGGTGTTCCTCGCACCGCCCTACGCCTGCCCTGCCTCCCAGGCGCAGTAGGCCGCGCAGGCCCCTGCCCGCCGCTCCGCCTCATTTCGTCCCCGGGAGCCGATTGTTCGCACCCCGCCGCGCTCCCATCTTCCACATGGAACGCTACCCCCACGTCCCCTCCCGGACCGCCAGGCGGCCGAGGGCCCGGGCCGGGCAGCCATCACCGTGGAGAACGCCATGGAAACGAACGTTGAGCGAGTGCCGGAGACCCGTCCGGACCGTCGTCCTCCCCGAGGGGCCTCCGCGATGTGGGGCGCCCCCTTCATCCTGGGCCTGCTGACGGCGATCGCGGGCGTCGTGCTGCTGGGCGCCACGTTCTTCACCAGCATGGTCACCATCATCTTCGTCGGGACCATGCTGGTGATTGGCGGCGTCCTGGAGCTCATCGCGGCCTTCCGTTCGCGCGACGAGAGCAAGGGTGCCTTCTGGTCCCTCATGCTCGGCGGCGTCCTCACCACCGTGGTCGGCATCCTCACGGTCATGTACCCGGCCGCGGGGCTCGCCTCCCTCACGCTGCTGATCGCCGGCTACTTCTTCGCCAGCGGCCTGTTCCACACCATCACCTCCGTCATGGACCGCTACTTCCAGTGGGGATGGGACCTGGCCTATGGCCTCATCTCCCTCGTCCTGGGGTTCAGCGTCATGGCCCGGTGGCCCGCGTCCTCCGTGTGGCTCGTGGGCACGCTGGTGGGGCTCGCCGTCTTCTTCCGAGGCATCTCGATGATGTCGGGCTCGCTCACCCTGCGGCGGGGGCTGCGGCGCGTGGAGGCTTGAGCGCCAGGAGCCGCCCCGGGCCTTGTTCACTGTAAGTGAATTAACGATAGCGATGGGTGAAGCTCCGAGAGGCGGGGCAGGGCCCCCGGGAGAGGGGCCAGGAGGTGTCCACCCCGCGCGGGTGGACACCCCCTCCCCGTCGGCCCCGGGCCAACGCCGGACGCGGCTACGGCTTCTTGTGCGCGGCGTCGAACAGGTCGGAGAACTGATCACGCGACACGTGCTTCAGGTCGCCCTGCGCATCCTGCTGCTCCAGCGTGAAGTCGTGGATGGGGCCGCGCACCAGGTACTCCTGATCCCGCGCGGAGTTCATCATCGCGCGCTCGCGGTAGGTGAAGCTGGGCTTCGTCGGATCCACACCGACGTCCGCCATGTACCTCCGCTCGTGGGGCTCCGGCTTCCACACCGGCTTGCCGGGCTGCGTGCGGTTGACGGCTGTCTCGTCCAGCCCCGGATGCGTGGACGTGCGGATGTCGTGCTGGATGTCGAACTGATCGAAGACGTCCCCGCCCTTCGCGTCCTGCGCCGGGTTGTGGACGATGCGGCTCTTGCCGTAGCTCGGGTTGTCCACGAGCTTCTTCTCCGTGGCCTGGCCGTCCACGCCCACGGGCACGCCGCTGAAGGACGTGAAGGGCGAGTGGGCCTTCGTCTCCTTCGCGCCGTCCACGTGCGCGGTCAGCGTCACCGTGCGGTCCTTCGCGTCCACCGGCTGCAGCTTGCCGTCGCGGTCGATGGCGGACTTCGGCGTGTTGTACTTCGGCTGGAGCTCGTTGAAGGGGAAGTCGTCCCGCCGGGTCAGCTCCACGTCCGGCCGCAGGCGCGGCGCGAGCCGGTTGTTGCCGCCGTCACGCCGATCCTCGGCGTTCATGATGTCGCTCATGAGGTCGTGCTGCTGGAACCGGGTCCGGTTCTGCTCGGCGCGGACCTTGAGCGCCAGCTCCTCCGACGACGGGACCTTCGTGGAGAACGAACGGCTGACCTCCGGCGCGTGCTTGAACAGCCGGGACGTCGTCTGCGTGAGACGCGGCAGCTTCGAGGCGAACATGAGGGACTCCCTTTTTGGTGGAGCATGAAGTGCGAAGCTTCATGCTTTTGTAGGGATTATCCCGTCGATGTGATCGTGGTTGCGCGCAGGTGGGTGTCAGGACGCAAAACGGTCTTCGCCAAATGTTTCGACGACGGCGTGCCGGAGGGCGTCGCGCGACCTGTCGAGCGGGTCCGGCACGCGGCCGGTGAGCTGGCAGAGGAGGCGATCCGGGTTCACCGGCTTGGGCAGGAAGGTCTCCGCGCCCGCGTCGAGCGCGCGCTGACGCACGTGCGGACGGTTGAGGCCGCTCATCACCAGCACGCGCGTGTCGCGGGTGAGCGGATGCTGCTTGAGGCCTTCACACAGCCGCAGGCCGTCCACCCAGTGCAGCACCACGTCCAGGAGGATGGCGGTGGGGGGCCGGCGCGCCACCGCGCAGAACAGCGCCAGCTCGTCCGCGAAGGCCACCACGCGCGCGCCGGTGCTCTCCAACAGCAGCGTGAGCGCCTCGCGCGTGTCCGCGTCGTCGTCCACCACGTAGTACAGGTCCGGCTCCACCTCCGGCACCAGCGTGGGCACGGGCTCGATGGGCGTGCGCAGCCACGAGCCCACCACCTCGCGCACGCCGGACCAGCGCGCCGCGGACAGCAGGCCCAGCGGGGTGGGGGCGCTCAGCCCCAGCACGCCGCCGCCGTACAC
>JAFADT010000806.1 GCA_023424585.1 Pseudomonadota bacterium | reverse complement strand
TCCATGGGGTGGGCCTTCCCCCCCTGGTCCGCAGCAGCCCTGAAGGCCGCGTCTTCCATGTCCGTGAACAGTCCGACCTCCCCTTCCGCTGAAGTCGACGACGGCGCCCGTGCGAACGAAGTGCGCGGCGCGGTGCGCAGCACCCTGCAGCTCGGCGGCTCGCTGATGGTGACGTACGCCATCGCGCTGGGCATCCGCGCGCTGATGCCGCGCTACCTGGGGCCGGAGGCGTTCGGCTACTTCAACTGGTCGGAGGCGTTCGCCGCCACGTTCTTCGTGGCCACGAACCTGGGCCTGGAGACGTACATCCGCAAGGAGGTCCCCGTCCGCCCGGAGCACGCGAGCGACTTCTTCGGCACCACGATGCTGCTGCGGCTGGGGATGACGCTCATCCTCATGGTGGCGCTGGCGCTGGTGCTCCACCACACCGGCGAGCCCCCGGAGGTGCAGCACCTGGTGCAGTGGTTCGCGGTGGCCCAGTCGCTCATCGTCATCAACGCGTCCATGGCCGCGCTGCTGCACTCCAAGGGCAAGGTCGCGGGCCTGTCCGTGTCCAACGTCATCACCAAGGTCGTGTGGGGCGGCGGCCTGGCGCTGATGGCGGCGTTCGGCGTGGGCCTCCAGTGGCTGGCCGTGCCCATGGTGCTGTCGGAGGCGGTGAAGCTCGTCATCAGCTGGAAGCTGGCGAAGGAGCACCTGGGGCTGAAGTTCCGCATCGACCTCGCGGCGACGAAGAAGGTGATGAAGGCGTGCCTGCCGTTCTTCCTCACCGCGGCGGCGCTGGCGTGCAACGGGCGCACGGACATGTCGCTCCTGGGCAAGCTCGCGTCGAAGGAGGAGGTGGGCTGGTACGGCGGCGCGTTCAGCATCGCGGGGCTCACGTTCCTCATCTCGCCCATCTTCGGCTGGGTGCTGATGCCCATGATGTCGCGCGCGGCGGCCCGCTCCCCGGAGGAGCTGTCGCAGCTGACGCGCCGCTCGCTGGAGGGCGTGCTGGCGTTCACCGTGCCGGTGATGATGGCCATGGTGCTGGGCGCGGACCTGTGGGTGCGCCTGATGTGCGGCCCCGGCTTCGAGCCCGCGGCGCTGCCCCTGCGCGTGCTGTCCCCCATCTTCGTGATGGCCTACGTCACCATGGTCAGCAGCATCTGGCTCACCATGTCCAACAAGGAGTGGTGGGTGACGCTGGCGGCCACCCTGGGCGCGGTGGTGAACCCGCTGCTCAACCTGGCGCTCATCCCCTGGCTGTACGGGCGCATCGGCGCGTCCGGCGGCGCCACCGCCACGGCGCTGTCCATGTTCCTGACGGAGGTCATCGTCACGGTGCTGTTCCTCAGCCGCATGGGAAGGAACTCCTTCGACCGGCGTTCGCTCCTCATGGTGGCGAAGACGGCCGCGGTGTGCGTCGCCTGCGGGGTGCTGGACCGGGTGCTGTCCGGGGCGGGCGTGCAGGCGTGGCCCCGGCTGGGCCTGACGGCCGCCACGTACGTGGCGGGCGTGCTGGGCACCCGCGCCGTGCGTCCCGCCGAGCTGATGCAGGTGGTGCGCATGGCGAAGCAGCGCGGTGGTAATGGTGCCGAGGTGGCCGTGCCGGCCGCCCCCGCCGCGTGAGGAGCCTCGAGCGCCATGCCCATCCGCCCGTCCCGATTCCGCGGCCCCGTCTCCCGCGCGCTCGCGTGCGCCGGGCTGCTCCTGCTGGCCCCCGCGTGCGCCGGCCTGGGCCGGTACACCTGGGTGGATGAGTACCAGGAGAAGCCCGTCGCGTCGGACGAGGCCTACCGCATCGTCCCCGGCGACGTGCTCAACGTGAAGGTGTTTGGCCAGGAGGCGCTCACCACGCGCGCCAGGGTGCGCGAGGACGGCAACATCAGCCTCACCTTCCTGGACGACGTGGAGGCCGCCGGCCACACGCCCGCCCTGCTGGCGCAGCAGATCCAGACGCGGCTCAAGGACTTCATCAACCACCCCGTCGTCACGGTGTCGCTGGAGGAGGCGCGCCCCATGTCCGTGACGATGCTGGGCGAGGTGGCCAACGTGGGCGCGCACGTGCTGGACCCGGGCGCGACGCTGCTCCAGGCGCTGGGCGCCGCGGGCAGCTTCACCGACTACGCCCACCGCGACCGCATCTTCGTGCTGCGCCGGGACGACCCGCAGGCGGAGCAGCCCACGCGCATCCGCGTGCGCTACGAGGACATCATCCGGGGCGAGGGCCGCGCGGCCGCCTTCCGCCTGCGCCCTGGCGACGTGGTGGTGGTGGAGTAGCCCGTGCTGGACGCGGCCCTCGCGAGCCTGTGGCTGGAGGTGGCCTCCGCCTCCGTGACGTACGGCGCCGCGGCCCGCCTGGACACCCGCGCGCGCTCCATGGACGCGCAGGCCACGGGCGACGCCGTCTCCCCGGTGGCGGCGGACATGGACCTCGTCCCCACGCTGGGCCTCAAGTACGACGACGGCAGCGCGGTGGCGCAGGTGGAGTACGCGCCGCGCATCTCCTTCCGGGAAGCCACCACGAACCCGCGCACGGAGGTGCAGCACGTGGGGCGGCTGCTGGGGGACTGGCGTCCCTCGCGCGGCCTCACTCTGCACGGCACCCAGGAGTTCGTGCTGGGCCAGGTGAACCTCTTCACCAACCTGCCCCTGGGCGGCGGCGTGGGCGACGACCCGACGGTGCCCGGGGACACGCCGCCCCTCACGGACGTCCCCATCCAGCCGCTGCCGGAGGGCGTGGACACGGTGTTCTTCCTGTCCTCGCTGACGACGCTGGCCGCGGAGACGGTGTGGCTGGGCCCGGGCTGGCGGCTCTCGGGCAGCCTGGGCTTCTCCGCCAGCGGCGGCCTGGACGACACGGCGAAGGAGGCGGTGCCCTTCCAGTACGGCCCGCGCGCCCAGCTCTCCCTGGGGAACTCCCCCGCGCCCCGGCACACCCTGTCCACCACGCTGGGCTACACGGACTCGCGCTTCTCCACCGGCGCGCGCGCCACCGTGACGACGTTCACCGGCGCCTGGACGCACCAGCTGGACCGGCGCACGTCGCTGGAGGCGGGCGTGGGCGCGGGCGTGGCGTACTCCGTGCGCGCCACGGAGGAGGCGCCCACGGGCGCCCCCGAAATGCCGGCGGTCGCCCCGTCAGGTGGGCGGCGCGTGGGGACCCTCCAGGTCGGGGAGGCTCCCGCGGAGGAGCCGCCGCGGCGCCTGGAGCTGCTCCCGGACCTGACGCTGGCGGTGTCCCACCGGGTGCCGTCGCGGACGGCGGACTTCAACGGGCGGCTCGCCGCGCGGGTGACGCCCTTCGTGGACCGGCTGACGGGGCTCGTCTACCCGAGGGCCGACCTGACGTTGAACGGCACCTGGGCGCTGAGCCCGCGCTTCCGGTTCTCCGGGACGGGCGGCGGCGCCTTCGCGGTGGGCGGCGCGGTGGGGGACCGGCAGGTGGTGGGCGGGGTGGGCGCGGGTTGGACGTTCAACCGATGGGTGACGCTGGAAGTGGACACCCGCGCGGCCTGGACTCGCTCGCCCGACGTGGAGGCGGCCCGCACGGTGTGGTCCGCGACGCTGGGCCTCACCGTCCAGAAAACAGGTATCCTCTGAGGCTCCCGCCATGGCGAAGCTCATCCTCCTGTCAGTCCTGGTCGCCACCATCGCGCTGCCCGGCGCGGCGGCGCGCGATCCGCATCCCTGGCGGGGGATGAAGAAAGCCATCCTGTGGGTGGCCCTCTTCAACATGGCGTACGCATATGGCGTGCTCGTCCTCGTGCCCAGGTACGGGTTCGGGTGAGGGAAGGAAAGGCGTCAGACGTGATGGAGCTCCAACAGCTCACCGTCCTCCTCGTGGAGGACTCTCCGATGTTCCGCGTCATGCTGCGTGACATGCTCGAGCAGATGGGCGTGAAGAACGTGGTGGAGCAGCCCAACGGCAAGGCCGCCATGGAGTACCTGACGAGCGGCGAGCACAAGCCGGACCTCGTGTGCCTGGACCTGACGTTGCCGGACGTGTCCGGCTACGACGTCTGTGAGCACATCCGCCGCACGCCCGCCATCGCGCACGTGCCGGTGCTGATGGTGAGCGCGCGCAACCTGCCGGAGGACAAGGCCTACGCGGAGGAGGCCGGCGCCAACGGCTACCTGGGCAAGCCCTTCACGCCCGAGGAGCTGGAGAAGCGCGTGCGCCAGGTGCTCAAGGCCGCGGCGCCCCGGAGCAGCGCGTGACCACGCCCGCCCCTCGCGCGCCGCGCCCGGCCCCGCCGCCGTACGTCCCCGAGCGCGAGGAGACGAACGCGCCGGCGGACCTCATCGACTGGGGCTTCCTCTTCGACGGGCTGGGCTTCGTGCGCAGGGCCATCTTCCGGCACTGGTTCCTGGGCCTGTGCATCGTCGCGGTGATGGCCGGCCTGGGGTCCGCGGCGGCGAAGCTGATGCCGCGCAAGTACCACGTCGAGACGCGGATGCTGACGTACCGCAACCTCATCATCTCCTCGCTGGTGAACCCGGGCCGCTCCATCCCCGTGGAGGCGGATCAGCCCACGCGCGCCGCGTGGGAGATGGTGCTCAGCCGCGGCAACCTGAAGTCCGTGGTGAAGAACGCGAAGCTCATCGAGTACTGGGACCACATGCGGTCGCCGCTCAGCCGCCTGAAGGAGCAGTACCTGAAGAAGGCGCCGCCGCCCTTGACGGACGAGGAGAAGGAGGAGGCGCTCATCGCGATGCTGGAGACCAGCCTCAACGTGATGGCGGAGGGCGGCAGCGGCACGGTCACCATCGGGGTGGACTGGAGCGATCCGCAGATGGCCTTCAACATCGTGGAGGCCGCGTCCCAGAACTTCCTGGACATGCGCCACGAGTCGGAGATGAGCGCCATCGCCGAGTCCGTGAACATCCTCCAGGGCCAGGTGGCCAACGAGGCCGCGAACATCAAGCAGGCCATCGCGGACCTGGAGCGCGCGGTGAAGCAGGCGGAGGCGCGCCGCAAGAAGAAGGAGGCGGACCCCAAGCAGGCCAGCGCGCGGCAGGCGCTGCTCCAGACGGACCACGCGCTCGCGCAGCTGAAGTTCCTGGTGCAGACCAAGCGCCGCGCCATCCGCGACGTGGAGGAGTTCCGCGCCCGCCGCCTCACGGAGCTGCGCGCGCAGCTGGCCGAGCAGCGCGTCGTCTTCTCCCCGCAGCACCCGGTCATCGTCGACCTGGAGCAGCGCGTGGCCGCGATGCAGGCGGACTCGCCGCAGCTGACGGCGCTGCGCACCGAGGAGCAGTCGCTCATCCAGGAGTACCTGCGCATGGGCGGCACGGACGTGGACTCGCCCACGGAGGGCACGAGCCTGGCGGGCCTGGGCGGGCCGCTGGCGGGCGCGATGCTGGGCACGCCGGATGATCCGGAGGTGGCGGTGGCCACGGACCGGATGCGCATGGTGGTGATGCGGCACCAGGAGAAGCTGCGCCGGCTGGACCAGGCGCAGACGGAGCTGGAGATCTCCAAGGCGTCCATGAAGCACCGCTACAGCGTGCTGTTGCCGGCGCTCTTCCCGGAGAAGCCGTCCAAGCCGAACCCGAAGCTCATCGCCATCGCGGGCGTGGTGGGCGGGGTGGCGCTGGCGGTGTTCGCGGCGGTGGCGCTGGACATCCTGCGCCGCCGCGTCCTGGAGCGGTGGCAGGTGGAGCGGCTGCTCAAGTTGCCGGTGCTGGCGGAGCTGGAACGGCGCTGAAGGTTCGTGCGCTCGGCGGTCCCTGGAGACGGCGCGAGCGCGGGGGTGACACTGTCTTGACGGTCTGGACCTGGGTGGACGTGGCGCTGTGCGTGGGA
>JAFADT010000743.1 GCA_023424585.1 Pseudomonadota bacterium | reverse complement strand
ACCCAGCCCTTCCCGTCGGATCTCCGCGTCTGGCCCCTGCGCGAGCAGGAGCCCCAGGTCGTGGAGGTCGTGGCCCTCTGGCCCTCCGGCGGCCTCAGCCCCGCCGTCCGATCCATCCTCGACGGAGTGCGTCGTCGCCTGGGGAAACGGCGATAATCCGACGAAGACGTCGAATTCTGTCGGATTTCCGTCTTGCAGCCGGGTGCGTATTCTTCAGGGGTCCTGTTTCTCCAGGAGGAGCCGCCCGCGATGACGCCCACGGAAAGGACCCTTGCCCGCCTTCCGGCCCACCTGCGCCGCTACGTGGTGACCCAGGACTACCAGGCGTATACGCCCCGGGATCAGGCGGTCTGGCGGCACATCCTGGGGCAGCTGCGCGAGCACCTGCGCGACAAGGCGCACCCCGTCTACCTGGAGGGCCTGGAGGCCACCGGCATTGGCGCGGAGGCCATCCCCAGCCTGGACGAGATGAACGAGAAGCTGTCCAAGCTGGGCTGGGCCTGCGTGGCGGTGCGCGGCTTCATCCCGCCGGCCGTCTTCACGGAGCTTCAGGCGCTGGGGGTGCTGGCCATCGCCGCGGACATCCGCACGCACGAGCACATCCAGTACACGCCCGCGCCGGACATCGTGCACGAGAGCGCGGGCCACGCGCCCATCATCGCGAACGCGCGCTACGCGCAGTACCTCAAGTCCGTGGGGCTGGTGGGGTTCAAGGCCATCGCCAGCGTGGAGGACCAGGCCGTCTTCGAGGCCATCCGCAACCTCTCCGTGGTGAAGGAGGACCCCACCGCCACGGAGGAGGAGATCGCCCACGCGCAGGCCCGCCTGGAGGCCGCCAACGCCAGCCACCGCTACATCAGCGAGAGCACCCGCGCGAGCCGCCTGTACTGGTGGACCGCGGAGTACGGCCTGATTGGCGACCTGCGGCACCCGCGCATCTACGGCGCGGGCCTGCTGTCCAGCATCGGCGAGGCGAAGCACTGCCTGACGCCCGCCGTGCACAAGCTGCCCCTGGGCGTGGCGTGCGCGGACACGGACTACGACATCACCCGCATGCAGCCGCAGCTCTTCGTGGCGCGCGACTTCGAGCACCTCTTCGAGGTGCTGGCGGAGTTCGAGGCCACGCTCGCGTGGAGGCGCGGCGGGGACTACGGCCTGAGCGAGGCGCTGAAGGCCCGCACGGTGAACCACCTGGTGCTCGCGGACGGCCGCGAGGTGACGGGCAAGGTGGTGGAGCTGCTGCCGGCCGCGAAGGACGTGGCCCCGGGCCTGTCCACCGCGCTGGCCCGGCTGGAGGGCCCCATCCTCACGTCGGTGAACGGACAGGCCGTGGACAAGCCGTCCAGTGGCGCGGCCCTGGTCGCCTTCGGCCAGGGCAGGCTGCCGGAGCGCGGGGCCTTCAAGCTCGCGCTCGACAGCGGGCTGGTGCTGGAGGGCTTCGCGGTGGGCGGCGGCGAGGTGATCGCCCTGAGCGGCGCGCTGGCCGGGCGCGAGCTGACGCTGCCGTCCATGGCGCGCCTGTACCTGACGGAGCGGCTGCCGTCCGTCGCGGGCGGGCCCGCGGACCCGGGGACATGGGACGAGTGGTTCGGCGAAATGGACGCCTTCACCGCGGGCGACGGCGAGGCCCAGGCGCGCGAGCGCAAGGCGCAGGCCCTGCCCCCGGCGCTGGCCGACCTCTACACGGAGGTGCGCCGCATCCGCGAGACCGGGCAGCTGGCCCCCGAGCGGCTGGAGCAGATCGCCCACGCATCCACGGCGTTCCCCTCCGACTGGCTGCTGCGCGCGGAGGTCGCGGAGCTGCGCGGCGAGCTGCCTGCCCGGCGCGAAGCGGCGCACGCGTAGGGGCCGCCGCGCGGGGAAGACAGACGGCGGACGTGAACCGGCCCGGTCGACCTCTTCGCGAGGCCGCCGGGCCGAGTCACTTCCGGGGATGTTCGCGGCCGGGGACTACTTGTTGATGCGCACCATGGCCACGTCGTAGTGGCGGTCCGTCACGTAGCCGTTCGCGGCCTTGCCGGGGCGGTACATGTTCCCGGTCTTCTCATCCACGTAGAAGCGGTTGTTCGGGTTCGTGTCCTTGCCCTTGCTGGCGTTGGTCGTGCCCGGGTCGTGGAACGTGTAGTAGGTGCGGCCCTTCTCGTCGACGCCGCGGCCCGTGATGGTCACGAAGTGATCCGTGAGGCCGTCCGCGTTGTAGTTCGCGTCCTTGTGGCTGACGCCCACGACCACCGGCTTGCCGGCGTTCAGCTGCTGGTCGATGTACTTGCGGCCCTCGGCGGCCTTCTTCGAGTCCACCTTCAGCGCGCCGACGCTGTTCTCGCTCTTGCCCACCTGGATGCGGCGGTCCGGGCCCAGCACGGTCGCGCCCGAGTCACGCGCCATCGCCGTCGCGGCCTTGAAGCACGCCGTGTCGCTCGCGGTGTAGCCGTGGCCGTTCTCGAACTGGCTGTAGTACGGCACCTTCACGTGCACCGACGGCTTGTCCTTGGCCCCGGCGACCTGCTGCGTGTCCGTGCGGTCCGCCTCCGTGGTGGGCTTGGAGCCGTTCGTGCCCGGCTTGGAGGCCGTGCCCTCGGCGCGGCCCGGCTTCGAGTCGCCGCTCACGGACGGAGGGACCACGCCCGTGTTGGCGCTGGCCGGCTTCGCCGTGGTGCCCGACTGCTCCTTCTTGAGCATGGCGAGCGCGTCCTTCGCCTCCGACTTGAAGCGGTTGGCCACGCCCTTCTGCACGTCCTTGGAGCTGCCGGAGAAGTGCACCAGGGTGCCGCTGGCGTTGGTACGGCCGCGCTCGGCGTAGATGTCCTTGATGAGCTGCTCGTCGCTCACCTTCGCGGGGTCGCGGCCGGCCAGCGCCTTCTTGAAGATGTCATCCGCCTTGCCCGGGCCGTGCTGCACGGAGGTAGACCAGGCCACGTCCCGCAGCGCCGCGGAGCGCTTGTCCAGGTCGATGCCCGTCGCCTTCTTGATGTTGGCGGCGCCCACGTCGTAGTGCGTGGCCTTGATGTAGTCGTGCTGCGCCTTGTCGAAGCCCTTCGGGTCCTTCGCCGCGAGCTGCTTCCACGCGGCGGAGAACTGCGCGGTGCCCGGCTTGCTGCCCGACAGCGCCTTGAAGTACTCCGGGTTCGTCTTCTTCAGCGAGTTGACGAAGGACTGCGCGGAGCCGTTCGCGGAAGCGAACTGGTAGGAGCCGTAGGACACGCCGCCCTTGTCGCCCTTGCCCGTGGACACCGTGCCGGGGCCGCGCGCCTCGTACTTGCGGCTCAGCCCGCCCAGCTCGCCGCTCGGCGTGCTGGTGGAGGACGTGCTCGAGGCCTGCGCCGTCTTCTGCGCGCCATGCGTGGACGGGGTGAAGCTGTCACCCGAGGTCTTCGTCCCGTGGCTCGACTTCGTGCCCTTCGCGTCGAAGCCGTCCTGCACCTTCAGCGTCCGGCCCGCCTGGATCTTGTTCGGATCCTTGAGGCTGTTCGCCTTCGCCAGCGCATCGACAGTCGTGTTGTAGCGCTTCGCGAGGCCGGAAAGCGTGTCACCCGACTGGATGCGGATATTGGAGACGGTCATGGGGAGCCCCCCTCATGTCAGGCCGCGAACAAAGGCGCCGCGGGCGTGCTTGGATTGCCCCGATTATCGAAAGGCAATGCGATCAGTTTCGCATTCCCAGCCATAAACGTGTGAATCAAGCGATTCCAGCAACTTCAGTTTCATCGGATCTATCCGCTGATATTGAAGAACACGCCCAGGAGGTTCAGCCGGATGTTCAGGATCCAACGGGAATTCAAAAGTGCAGCCTTGGTGCTTGTCATTTGCGTCACGGGCGCGGTCCCGGACGCCTCCGCACAGGGGGCCGAGGGCCTCACAGGGGTCTATTCGAACAAGGCCGGGACGCTGGCCATCGTCGAGGGGAGCAACGAGACGCTCGTGCACTTCTCCGGGTCGTTCCCGCAGGGCAGCAGCGCGGGCACCTGTGATTGCGCCCTGGTTGTGCAGCAGAAGACAGCCACGAATTGGTCACTTCATCAGGCAGGCGAGCAGGACCGCTGGACGCTGCGCGTCAATCCCAGGCAGTTCGTGCTGGAGTCAGGTCCGTCACCCACCTGTTGCGGAGCAGGCTATTCGGGTCGGGATACCTTCGCGCGGAGCACCGTCAAGCCGCTGGGCCTCTGCAAGGTGAAGGTGTCCAAGGCGGGCTTCCACGCGTCGGACGCGGACAACACGCCGCGCAAGACGTTCGTGGTGTCCGGCGACGCGGTGGAGGCCTACGTCGACCCGGTGGAGCCGGACTTCCTGGCCGCGCGCTTCCAGGGGCCCCAGAAGGCCACCGCGGGGCTGCTCAAGCGGGAGGACCTGGACTGCTCGGCGGAGGCGGCGCCCACGGCCGCCAGCGCCCCGGTGGCCGCGGACAAGCTCCAGCCCTTCGCGGGGACGTGGGTGGAGCTGACCCGGCAGGGCAAGGGCTTCGTGGTGCTCAAGCCCTGCTCGGCCGCGACGCGCAGCTTCACCGTCAAGCCCGCGACGGGCGAGGTGGAGGTGCAGCTGGGCCAGGAGGCCACGACGCTGAAGGTGACGTCCGTGGCGCCCGGCAAGGGCGCCGGGGCCTGGGTGCTGGGGCTCACGGCCGCGGACGGCAAGCCGGAGGCGCTCCAGTGGAAGACGGCCGACGCCGCGAAGGGCACCGTGACCGTGAACAGCCCGGACCTCTTCTCCCGGAGCCACGACTACGTGCGCCAGGAGAAGAAGTCCGCCTTCCCGTCCAGGCAGGAGACGGGGTGCGACGAGTACGAGCGCTAGCGCGCCCGTGAGCGACGCCGGGCCCGCAGGCCCCCGCCGAGCAGCAGCGCGACGAGCGCACCGGACAGGGGGCCTCCCGCCGCCTGGCAGCCGCCTTCATCCGAGGG
>JAFADT010000704.1 GCA_023424585.1 Pseudomonadota bacterium | reverse complement strand
GCCTCGAACTGGGCGAAGTAGCGGTCCGGCGCGCTGAAGGCATGGCCGGGGTGCGCCCAGCGCGAGGCGGCGATTTGCAGCAGCTCCGCCGCCATCTTGAGCAGCTGCTCCTTGACGCGCTTCTTCGTCTTCTCCCAGCTCGTCGTGCCCAGCTTGTCCAACTGGACCTTGTCCGGGTCGCCGCCGGTGAACTTCTGGATGAGCCGCATGCGGCCCACCGGCAGGTAGATCTTGTCCCGCCCCGCGTACTCCAGGACGAGGAAGTCCCCCGGCACGCCCTGCACCTCCATCTTCGTCAGGCCCGCGTAGCGCCCGATGCCGAAGTCGGTGTGGACGATGAGGTCGCCTTCCTTCAGGTCCTTGAAGCCCGCGGCGAACGCGTCCAGCTTCTTGCTGCGCTTGACGCGCCGGCGCGAGCGGACGCCGAAGATCTCCTCATCCGCGAGCACGGCCAGCCGGCCGTCCGGGTCGACGAAGCCCTGGCTCACCTCGCCGGTGAACAGGTGCGCCCACACCGCCGGCTCGTAGAGCTTCGCCGGGTCTTGCAACGCTTCCGTGTGCACCTTCACCATCACGGAGCGGTCCAGCAGCAGGCGCTTGAGCCGGTCCGCCTGGCTGAGCGTGCCGCACGCCACCGCGCACGCCACGCCGGTGTCGCGCCAGCGCTGGAGCCGCTCCACCAGCGGGGTGAGGGCGCCCTCCTCGCCGTGGTGCGCGAGGATGGCCTCGCGCAGGTCCTGCGTGGTGCCGAAGCTGAAGGCCACGGGCGCTTCGGACTGCGTGAGCGACAGGCCGCCGCCCTCCACCACGCGCAGGGCCTGGAGGCCCGCCGCCACGCCCTCGCGCGTGAGGAAGTGGTGCTCGGGCGGATAGGTGAGGTCCTGGCGCGCGTCCGCCTCCTCCACGCCCCTGGCCAGCTCCGCCTGGAGCTCCTCCAGGGCGCGGTCCAGCCCCACCGGGTCGTCCAGGTAGACGACGGGCTCCTTCGCCCACGCGCGCAGGTAGTCGAACACGGAGGCCAGCCCGCCCTCGAAGAAGCCGGGGAGGAGGCCCTCCAGCCCGAAGCCGGGCAGCCCTTCCCGGAGCGCGTCCAGCCGCTCGCGCAGCTTGATGGTGGGCAGGTTGATGCGGTCCGCCACCGCGCGGGCGGCGGCCTCGGCGCGGGGGCGCGTGTCGTCGGTGAGCAGCAGCTCGCGCGCGGGCACCAGGTCCACGGCCTTGAGCGCGTCCACGGTGCGCTGCGTCTCCGGGTCGAAGACGCGGATGGACTCGATGGTGTCCCCGAAGAACTCCAGGCGCACCGGCCGCTCGTACAGCGGGCTGAAGACGTCCAGCAGGCCGCCGCGCACGCTGAAGGTGCCCTTGTCCTCCACCAAGGGGCTGTTCTGGTAGCCCATCAGCGCCAGCTTCCGCGCCAGCGAGTCGCGGTCGAAGTCCTGGCCCACCTCCACGCGCTGGGCCAGTCCCTCCATCACCGCCAGCGGCAGCACGCGGCGGTGCAGCGCGCGCACGGACAGCACCAGTGCGGGGAACGGCGTGCCGCGCGCGAGGTGGAACAGCGCGCCCAGCCGCTCCGTGATGGGGCCCGGCTCCGGCGACAGCTCGTCGTAAGGAAGCACCTCGTCCGCGGGCAGGCGCAGCACGCGAGGCTCCAGCAGGCTGCCGGTGCCTCCCAGGAAGAAGGCCAGGTCGTGCGCGAGCGCGTCCGCCGCCTCCTCATCCACGGCCACGCACACCAGGGGCGCGCGCAGCTCCCGGTGCAGGTGGGCGAGCAGGTGGCCGCGCGCCGCGCCCTTCACCCCCTGCGTTCGCGCACGGTGCCCCGCGCGCAGGGAGGCCAGCAGCCGGGCGAAGGCATCGCCGGAGGGAGAGGGAGCACCGCCGGGCCAGGACGTGCTGTCG
This sequence comes from Pseudomonadota bacterium, assembly GCA_023424585.1. Classification (GTDB taxonomy): domain Bacteria; phylum Myxococcota; class Myxococcia; order Myxococcales; family Myxococcaceae; genus Corallococcus. Next base: position 7,373 of record JAFADT010000704.1, on the reverse strand, counting down.
GACTTCGGGGAGAGGGAGGTATCCATTCGGGGGCCCGTGTGGGGCCCTCGGCTAATTAGGGTGCACTCCCTCCCAAATCAACGCCGGATGCGGACACCTGTCGTGTCCACGAGGGCAGCGGGACGGCCGCTGGGCGGGGAGGCTCACGCGCGCCCGGGAGAGGGGACGGTCCCCGGGCGCGCGGTCTCACCCGCTCAGGGCACTGCGCAGGCCGCCGCCAGCCGCGCGTCCTTGCGGCTGTCATCGCTGGTGGTGGCCGCCAGCGAGTCGCAATCCATCACGCTGGACAGGCCCGTCAGAGGCTCCACCATCAGCACGCTCTTGGCGCGGTTGGAGGTGAAGCGGAACTGGATGGAGCTATCCAACGGCGCCGCATTCGCGACGACCGAGGTCTGACCGAGCTGCCCCCGCAGGCAGTCCATCCTGTTGAGCGCCGGCCGGCCGGAGCCCGGCAGGAAGCACAGGTTGTTGATGTTGGCGGCGTCCATGGTGGGCGGGATGATGATGTCTGGGCCCGTCTCCGTGCAGCACGAGGGCGTGGTGCGGCACGTCTTATTCACGCAGGCGCTGCTGGGGCACTGGGCTGTGCCCCAGTCGTCCGCGGTGGCGGGGTCATCACCGCACTGCAGCCGCTCCCAGCGGGCCACGGTGTGCTGCTGGCCGTCCGGCTGGAGGACGTTGTCCTCCACCACGAAGCGCACTGGCTGGTTCGTGCTGATGGCCAGCTGGCGCGCCCGCAGCGCGCCCGACCACAGCTCACGCGTGGCAGTGTTCTCCTTCTGGCCGCCAATGCTCCCCTGCATTCCCGCGACCGCCAGGGTGATGCACACGGCCACCACCGCCAGGGCGGTCATCATCTCCAACAACGTCATGCCACGCGTATGCTTCATGGAGTCACCGAAGCTGCCGGGTCCGGCGGCCGCTGCAGGCCCACCGTCATGTTGCGCGCCGCGACCCGGAAGGTATAGCGTCGGCGCGTGTAGCCGTCCTTCGCCTGGCCCTCTTCATCCGTTCCTGTCATGTCCGCGTCCCGGTTGATGCGCCGCGTGCGGATGACCAGCGTCACCTCCAGCTCGCGCACCCGCTGGCGCAGGCGCTTGATGACCTCCTTCTTCCGCTCCGTGGCCGCGAACGTCGTCAGCGCCGGGAGGGTATTCCCATCGCTGTCGAGGTCGTCCGTCTTGCAGGTGTTGAGGTTGTACTTCGCCTCGTCACACTCGGAGATGGCCGGGTGTGGCACGCCAGGGTTGCGGTGGTTGGCTTCGCCCGCGATGCTGGGATACCACTCCACCGCGTAGTACTCGTCGATGTTGCCCTTGAGGGTCGGGTCGAAGTCCACGACGCCCTCGCGCACGGTCAGCTGCTCCACGTCCCTGCTCAACACGGACCAGGTCGTGGCTCCCGGAGCGAGGTACTCCAACGTGGGGATGCCGCCCTTCCAGTTCACCCGGTAGGCCGCGCCGCTCAGCCGCAGCGCCAGCCAGTTCACGACGTCCGAGCCGGACTTGGGCGTCCAGATGGTGTCGGCGGACCCGATGTCCTCGCACTTGGAGGTTTCCGCGAGGGTCCCGTCGACCGTGATGGTGGATGTCGTGGTGGCGCTGGGCGCGATGCCGGTGATGGTGACAGGGCAGGCCGGCCGGTTGCCTCCGCTGACCATGATGGCGAAAGCCGGGCCACTGGGCGTGACCATGGCCGTCGAGGCATTGGACCTGGCGCAGAACTCGGTCTTGGACTGGCGGACCTTCCCCGAGGCGCACGGCGCCAGGGTGATCATCCCGTTCGTGTCACCCCAGTAGAACTGGATGGCATCCGAAGCCGGGAAGCCCGCGGGCGGCGGCTCGAAGTTCGCGTCCGCGCCGAACGGGGTGTTCGCGCCCGTCTTCAGGTCCGGCTGGTGCCAGACCGTGATGGCCGAGCGCTCGTCGGTGTCGCCGCCGGTGAGGAAGGAGATGGGCGCGTTGCCCATGCCCGCGCCCGCCCGGGAGATGTCCAGCGTCAGCATCTCCTTCACCGCGCGCCCGGTCACCTGCGCGGTCATCGTCTGCTCCTCGAAGATGGCGCGCTTCTGCATCTGGGCGCCCACCACCAGGCCGGTGGTGAGCACCATGACCCCCAGGGCGCTGGCGATCATCACTTCCAGGAGCGTGAAGCCCCGACCATGGAATTGGGAGTGTCTCACGGTGCCATCCGAGTCTGCATGACGACCATCTGCCGGTCCGCGCGGATGCCCGGTTCATTCCAGCTCACGGACACGCGCACGTTCACGACCGTGCCCGCGGCGCCCGCCGCCAGGTTGCGGTTGAGCGCCGGCTCACCCAGGCCGCTCCCGGCCTCCATCGTGCCGGGAACCGCCGGGTTGTCCACGTCGACATCCACCGTGTACTTGCGCGCCACGATCTTGGGGTCCGTGGGCGCGGAGTTCCGCAGGAAGCCGTCCGCCGTCTGCCAGACCTCGAACGTCTGGTCCCGCACGGTGTCGCACGTCGGCGACCCCTGGCAGCCACGCTGGACGATGTTCTCCAGCGTGCGCTCCGCGATGATCTGCGCCTGGTTCGCGGTCAGGGTGCGGCGGTTGGAGCGGGTCGTCTGGCTCACCACGGTCATCGCCGCCGCGACTCCCAGCAGCATGACGGCCATGGTGGCCATGACCTCCAGCAGGGTGACACCCCGTGATGCGCGCTGCTTCATTGCGGCAGTCTCCCGTCGGGCAGCGGCTCCCAGAGCATGATCTGCGAGCGGGACGACCCGCTCGTGCCCGCCTTGTTGTTCCAACTGTTCGGGTCGCCCGTGACCTGCATCTTACCCGTGGCTGTGAGCACGAAGAGGTGCTCGTCATGGACCACCGGCGAGGAGATGGCATGGCCGTCCAGGTCCTTCGGGCCGCCGCCGGTCAGCATGCCGCTCGACTGGCTGGCCGTGTAGGCCTCACCATGGGCGTCCGCGTCCAGGCTGCAGATGTCCGCCGCCGTGCCCACCGCGGTCGCGGCGTAGACGCTGTCCGCGCTCAGGGCCACGCCGCCCCACAGCTTCTGGCCCGGCGCCAGCTTCTGCACCCAGAGGGGCTTGAGCTCCGCGCACGGCTTGCTGCCCGTGGGATCCGGATCCTCGAACGCGAGCAGGTGGTACTGGTACGTGGGGTGCTCGGGATCCGGCTCCTTGAAGCCGTCCGTGTACTTGTCCGGGCTGTCGCTGGTGCCGAAGAAGAAGCGCACCGCAGGGCCCGCGTCCGTGCTGACCACCTTCACCGCGATGTTGGAGTAGAGCTCCTGCAGGTCCAGCTCCGTCTGGTTCGCGTCCGCGCGGTTCTTCAGCGCGGAGGCCGCGTGGGCCACCATGCACTTCTTCACCTGGCTGCCCAGCTTCCTGCCGGAGGTGGCCACATCCTTGAAGTTCACGCGCCAGACGCTGCCCGCCGTGGTGGGGACGTACATGACGTCGTAGGTGCCGTCCTGGTCCAGGTCCACCAGCGGCGTCTCCGCCGCGATGCCCGAGCCCTGCTCGAAGGTGAGGACGCCCGCGTACTTGCCGGCGGTCCCGGTGCCGTACTGGAGCGGCTTGCCCGTCTTCATGTCGATGATGAAGACGGCGCCCGCGCGCAGGTCGCCTGGGTCATAGTCGGTGCCTACCACCGCCACCCAGCGCCGGTCCTTGTCATCCGAGGAGCCCCAGGCGATGCGCCCCAGGGCCGGCGCGTGCCGGGAGCCCGAGTTGTCAGGCATCAGCACGGTGCTGTCGGCCGCGATGGCGGTGGTGAAGGCGGACGTCACGTCGGTGTCCGCCAGGCTGAACTCCCACAGCGGCAGCGGATACCAACTGTCATTGGGGTTCGTGATGTCCATCGCGAACACCACCGGGCTGGCCTTGCCCGTCGCGGAGGCGAGCACCGTCTTGGCGCCCTTCTTCTTCTGCGCCGTGGTCTCTGGCTTCCAGTTGTACTTGATGGAGGCGTCCCAGTCGTTGCGGTCGCCCAAGTCCACGTTGGCGATGCTGGGCGACGCGTCCATCTGCGGCTTGGGCAGGGTGCCCGAGCCACGGAAGCGCACGTACTGGTTGCGGTACTGGCTCAGCAACAGGTTGGGCATGTAGGCGAACGACTCGTTGCCGGTGCCGTACTTGCGAGGGGCCGGGGTGCCGTTGTTGGGACACGACTGCGGGACGAAGTAGCCGCGGAACTGGCTCCTGTCCGGGGTGCAGGGATCGTTCACGTCGTTGCGGAAGTCGCCTGTGTCAAAGGAGTGGAGCACTCCCGACATCGTACCCACGAAGGCCCGGGTGCTCCGGGTCTTCAGGGGCTCCAGGAAGTTCGTGCGGAAGAGGTCGCGCTCGGTGGGCTTCGTGTTCTGGTACCAGGGGTCCTGGTACGGGGGCACGGCCAGCGCCACGGTGGAGATGTTGATGCCGCCAAAGGGCCACGGCCGGAACTTGTCCGCAGCGAGCGCCGCGTTGGCGTCCTCGTAGCCATACAGCCAGTCGATGAGGAACTGCCGGTCGCTGTAGGGCGCCGTCGACGCGGCCACGGTGCAGACGCCGTCGTGGTTCAGGTCATAGAGGTAGCGGCCGTCGATCTCGCTGTACGTGTTGCACAGGGAGGTGGGCATCAGCGTGTTGCCCATGTCCGCGTCCTTGACGTCCTTGCGCTCCCCCGCGCTGTTCATCGTGTAGAGCTTGCGGTTGAGCGGGTTGGACGCGGCCAGCGACAGCGCCATCACACGCCCGGCCTCCCAGCGCAGCTCCGGCTCGGTCGCCTTGGGATTCTCCGGGTTGTAGAGCGACTGCAGGAACAGCCGGCCACGGATGGTGTAGTCCTTGCCGGCGTCATAGGCGCGGTTGCCGGGAGGCGGCAGGGCGCCCACGGTGTTCCAGCCCGTGCCCCAGTTCTGGCCCGGCGTCTCGTTCACGCCCCAGACGGCGACGTTGCCGATGGTGCTGGGGCTGGAGCGCGCATAGGCGCCCGAGCGCACCGCCTGGTAGCCGATGTCCACGTCGTCGATGATGGGACGGCACAGCTCGCTGGGACTGCTGATGTCCACCTTCCAGCACAGCTGCGAGCCGGTGAGGCCCAGCGCCAGGATGTCGATCTCCACCTCCTGGTCCGGGTACTGCTTGTTGTTGTCGAGCGGCACCGGCACCCACGTGGGGTTTTCGTTCTTCTGGTACTTGCCCTCTGCGTCCAGCACCCGGCAGTCCACGGCGATGGAATAGGTGATGGTGGGCTTCACACCGCTCGCGGTGCAGGCGCCCGGGACCTCTTCCGTCCAGCATGGCGCCTTCGTGCAACCGGCGTTGGGGCGGATGTTCTTGGGTGGGTTGCCCGGAGTCGCATAGGGGGCGACGTCGTCCTGGCGGCGGAAGCGGACCTTGGTGATGGTGAAGTCCGGGCCCAGCTTGTCGCCCGTGTCGCTCATGACGTCCGAGGTGATGGTGGTGGACTTGGCACCACCACCGTTTTCCTTGTTGATCATGAACACGATGTCGTTGAAGTCGCGGTCGCCGCCGCCGTTCAGGTCCTCGAAGCCGAGGATCCACCGGAAGGGGTCCGTGGTCGGCGCGCCCACGATGACGTGGGGCATGAAGTTCATCCGGTCGATGGCGACCTGCGGATTGCCGGGCTCCGTGCCGGGGCGCATGACGGTCACGCCCTCCTTCGGCATCTTCAGGTTCTTGTACGCGACCGTGTCCAGGCGGTTGAGCGTGGCCTGTTCCAGCCAGCCGCAGGCCTTCTTGCTGGTTCCAGCGATGAGGCAGGCTGACCCGGACGAAGGCGAGGTGCAGCTTTCAGAGTAGCTGCAGCCGATGTTGCGCTCCGCCACCTTGTTGTCTGCGGGCGCCTTGAAGTTCTGGTCCAGGTTCCAGGTGGCCTTGGAGAAGAACACGGAGACGGACGTCTGCAGGTGCAGCAGGCACTTGCCGTCCTCATCGGGATTGCCCGTGTACGGGTTGCGCTTGAGGCACGGAGCGACGGTGTCGTTGTCCGTGTTGTGGCGGGCGTCATAGTAGACGACGGCGAAGAAGACGATCTCCTTGCCTCCCTGGACGAGGCCCAGGTTCACCCGGCGGTCGTTGGTGTTGATCTGCTGGTAGTTGGTGTACTCGGGATCGCCGACCGGGGGCGCGGGGAGCTTGATGCCGCGGAAGTCATACTGGGAGACGTTGTAGTCCGGCACGCCGTCATAGGTATCGGTGACATCCGAGACGGGGCCGAGGTTGCGGTGGACGGTCTTGTCGCTGTCGTCATCCACCAGCAGGAACACCATGCGCCCGATGCCCAGGTTGTTGTTCTCCGGAGCCGCGGGCTCCAGCAGGTTGGGGATGTGCGGGAACAGGCCATTGTCCGATGCGTCGCTCGCGCTGAGGTTCGTGGGATTGCCGTTGCTGGTCGGCATGGTGGCGCCGACCCAGTCCGTCTCTATGTTGTAGAAGGAGCTGTCCGCGCGGCCCGGACGCGCGTCCGTGACGTCGTTGTTGTGGTAGAACGTCTTCGCGCAGTTGGAGCGCAGCGCCAGCTCGGGCTCGTAGTACGTCTTGCCCCCGGACACGAAGGTCTGCGTGCAACGCCGTGGCAGCTTGCCCACGTACTTGACGGGCAGGACGGTGTCGTTGTCCGGCGTCATGTTGTAGATGGCTTCGTGCAGGTCGAGGATGCCGTTGTTGTTCTTGTCGACCAGTTCGTGGGTGACGGGATCCGCGTAGCCCCGGGCCACCACGTCATCCATGTACAGGTAGCCGAGCGAGTGCGACGCACCGGCGGACTCGTACACGTAGTCGATGGTGACCGTCTGGTCGAACGGGAAGGTGATGTTCTCCGAGTCCAGCTTCTTGAGGTTGGTGTTGAGCTGGAGCCGGCCGTCGTCGCGCAGGATGATGGTGTTGTTGGCGACGGTGAGACCATCAGGGCCCAGCTTGAAGTCGCCCTGCTTGTCGTTGGCCAGGTCGTCCTGGCAGAGCTGCTGCGCGGTGGTCAGCGAGGGCGTCGCGACCGTCAGCACCAGCGCCGTGAGGGTTCGTTGAAAGAGCGTGCGCATCACTTCTTCCCCTGATTCTTCGGCTGGGACTTTGCCTTCGCTTCCGCGTCCGCCTTCTCGAGCGCCGCAGCCTGCTCCTCCATCTGCCGGCGCAGCCTCATCCGGCGCGTCGGAGGCGGAGGGACCACGACGGTGGCCAGGTAGCTGGTGAGGCCATCCAGCTCGCCGGGGGCCAGAAGGCGCGTGTCACAGTTGGTCTTGGGGTTGATCCGGTGGGGGGACTCCACCCAGGTGCGGACCTCGGACAGGCTCTTCTTTCGCAGCAGCTGGTCCATGTAGGGGCCGACCGGCGGGCGGACGCCGAGCAGGCTCTTCGGCTGCTCCGTTGGAGTCCGGGCCTGGTGACAT
>JAFADT010000547.1 GCA_023424585.1 Pseudomonadota bacterium | reverse complement strand
GTCCTATCCCTACCTGGGGCTGGCGCTGGAGGCGGAGGTGCTGCCGCTGGCGCGCGACCCCCGGTCGGTGCTGCGCGGGCTGGGGATCCAGCTGGGCGTGCAGCGGGGCTTCTCCAGCTCCGACGTGACGCTCACCGGGGACGGCGGGCAGACGCCGGTGCGCGAGGTCTCCGCCACCGACACGGCCTTCACCGCGCAGGCGCTGTACCGCTACTACTTCCGCTTCGGCACGACGCGGCCGCAGCAGGGCTACGTCGGCGCGCGCGCCGGCATCCAGTCGCGCGCGTTCAACGTCGAGCCGTCCGCGGACAACCCACTGTCCGGCACGCACCGCGTGTTCCCGTCCGTGGCGTTGGACCTGTCGGTGCCGCTGTTCAGCTCCGTGCGGCTGGATGCGTCGGGCGGCCTCTTGCTGTCACCCAGGCCGGGGCACTCGCCGGACGCGGACGGGGGGCGGCGCGCGCAGGAGGTCAGCGACTTCGGCGCGTCCGTGTCCAGCTTCGGCTGGAGCGCGGAGCTGGGCGTGTCCGGGGACATCTGGGGCCCGTTCGGCTACGATGTGGCCTGGCGGCTGGCGCACTTCCGCGACCGGTTCTCCGGGGCCGGCACGCTCACCGGGTGGGACGCCGGAGGCGCGGCGGAGGAGACGTACTCCAGCCTCCATGTGGGGCTGATCGCGACGTATTGACGTTGTCGTTGTCGGGCGCGCGACACCGGTCGGGCGCGCGGGTGCCGGGACCCGGGACCGATGACTACCCCTTGCCTCCACGGTCTGCTTCGGGCCGTGGGCTCAAGGGGGACGACTCTCGGTGCGAGCAAGCGGATGGTGGACGCGGGGACTGGCGGGGCTGGCGTGCCTTGCCCTGGTGGCGTGTGGCGGCGGTGAGGATCCCCAGGCGCCCGCGACCGGAGCGCCTTCCGATGCGACCTTCGACGCGGGCGTGGTGGATGGGGGCACGCACGCGCAAGCCGATGCGGGCACGGAGGCGCCGTCCGATGCGGGCACCGTGACGCCGGACGCGGGCACGGCGCCGCAGGTCTGCGCGCCCACGGCGGGCGACACGCGCTGGGTGCTGGAGGGGGAGGCCTTCAGCGCGCAGGTGAGGTGCGCGACGGGCCTCGCGGAGGCCGGGCTGCGCTTCGGGGTGAGGAACCTGCCGCCGGGCGCCACGTTCGACGCGTCCACCGCCACGCTGCGCTGGACGCCGTCACTCAGCCAGGGCGCGGTGTGGATGCTCTCGCTGGAGGAGCGCACCACCGGCGAGACGGGCACGCTCAAGGTGGGCGTGGCCAACAACGACGACGCGCCGGGCAAGGTCGACATCGTCGATCCCGTGGCCTACACGGAGGAGTACGGGCTGCCGGTGGTGCACCTGTTCTTCGATCCGGCCGTGGGCCTGACGGCTGGCGGCTACCGGCCCGCGGAGGTCGTGTACCGGGGCCACCGCTACACCATCGAGGCGAAGTACCGGGGCGCTACGTCCAGCGTGTTCCCCAAGCGCAGCCTGACGTTCAAGTTCGCGGAGGACGACCTGTTCTCCGAGCCTGTCTTCGGCGACGGCTTCAAGGACCGCAAGCGCGTGGTGCTCATCACCACGTTCAATGACAACTCCTACATGCGCTCGCGGCTGGCGTTCGAGCTGTGGCACCGGCTGTCTCCGGACGCCGTGCGCATCCGCACCTTCAGCGTGGTGGTGTACGCGAACAACAAGTATCGCGGCCTCTACACGGCGGCGGACCACGTGGACAAGCGGCTGATGGAGTGGAATGGCATCGACGACGACTCGGACCTCTTCAAGGCCGTGGACGCGGACGCCAACTTCTCCCGCCTCAAGCGGAACGGGCAGCCGAAGGAGCACCTCCACGTCGGCTTCGAGAAGGACGAGGGCACGCCGGAAGAGAACCAGGCCCACGCCTTCGACACGCTGGATGCCTTCGTCGCGTGGGTGGCGGACTCCAGCGCGGAGCGCTTCCGCCAGGAGTTCGGCACGAAGCTGAAGGCGCGGGACTACGAGGACTGGTGGATCTTCAATACGCTGATCCAGGGCAATGATTCGCAGGGGAAGAACGCCTATCACGCCTACGACCCGAAGGCGGGCGGTCCGTGGCGTTTCATCCCCTGGGACATGGACGCGAGCCTTGGACAGAACTTCGACACCACGCGCTCCGTCGCCACCGCGCGGCCCACGTATGTGTTGGACAACCTGCTGTTCCAGAAGATGCTGGCGGAGCCTGCCATCGCGGGCCCCCTGCGGGAGCGCTACCGCCAGGCCCTGAAGAGCGAGCTGAGCGAGGCCACGGTGCAGGCGCTGATCGACGGCTACGTGAAGGAGCTGGGGCCCAACGCGCAGCGCGACGAGGCGCGGTGGGGGCAGCAGTACCGGGACTTCGCGAGGCCGGGCCAGGACGGCTACGGCAACTTCCCGGACTGGCACCTGCGGCAAGACTTCAAGACGCACGCGGAAGAGGTGGAGTACCTGCGGCAGTGGATCCACGCGCGGTGGAGCGCGTTCCAGTCGCAGCTGCCGTGAGATTGGCGGCGCGGCGGGGGAGGACCTCGCCGCGCCAGCCGGGACGACGAACTCCGCTGCCTTCGCGGCCGTCGTTCGTTGACCTCGCACGCGTTCAGGGCTGGATTGAGCCGAGCTTGAACCGACTCCAGTCCTTCCCTCCGGAGCAGGTGGAGCAATGAGGTCCTGGCCGCTCGTTGCCATGCCCCCATCCCCGGGCTGGCGTCCCCTCGGTCCCGACGATGAGCTCCTCCTCACGTTGCTGCCCGACGAAGAAGCCCGAGTGACAGTCGTGAGAGCAGTGGCGGGACGCGCCCATCCCGGTTAGCTTCCGCCCCGCGTGCGGCGGCCCCAGGGTGGGGCCGCCGAGCCCGGACGAGGTGCGCCGTACCCGGTCACGACAAGACGACGCCTGAACGGGAGTCGTGCGCCATGTCGTCGTCGTGGATCCTCCTCATCATCGCCGGCCTGCTCGAAGTCGCCTGGACACTGGGCCTCAAGTACACCCAGGGCTTCACCCGGCCGCTGCCCAGCGTGCTCACGGCTTCGGCCATCATCGCGAGCATGGGCCTCCTGTCCCTCGCGGTGAAGCAGCTGCCCATCGGCACGGCCTACGCGGTCTGGGTGGGCATCGGGGCGGCCGGCGCGGCCGTGGCCGGCATGGTGCTCTTCCAGGAGCCCGCCACCCCCGCGCGCCTGTTCTTCCTGACGCTGATGATCGTCGCCATCATCGGGCTCAAGGTCACCAGCGGCACGCACTGAGCCACCGGCGCGGCCCCAGCGCCTGACCGCGGGCGGACAGTCGACCGCGTTGGACTGTGGGGGAGTGAATCCTCCCCGCGGATGGGGTCCGGAAGGCGCAGCCCGTGAGCACAGGATGCGCGCCGGTTCCCATCACGCGAGGTGACGGCGATGCGCGACGCGAAGTTCGAGCTTTACTACTGGCCCGGCATCCCCGGCCGCGGCGAGTTCGTGCGGCTGGTGCTGGAGGAGGCGGGCGCGGACTGGGTGGACGTGGGCCTCCTGCCCGAAGCCCAGGGCGGAGGAGCCAGGGCCGTGACGGCCATGATCGGCAAGGGCCCCGTGCCCGCGTACGCGCCGCCCGTGCTCAAGGTCGGCGACGTCGTCTTCTCCCAGGCACCCAACATCTGCTCCTCCCTGGGCGAGCGCTTCGGCCTGGTCCCCTCGGACGAGGCGTCGCGCCTGCACGCCCGCCAATTCCAGCTCACCGTCGCGGACGCGGTCGCGGAAGCCCACGACACGCATCACCCCCTCGCCGTGATGAAGTACTACGACGAGCAGAAGGACGCCGCGAAGCAGCGCGCCGAGGACTTCCGCACCCAGCGCATCCCGAAGTTCCTGGGCTACTTCGAGCGCGTCTTGAAGGCGAACCCGCAGGGCGGCGGCAAGCACCTCCTGGGCCACGACTTCTCCTATCCGGAGCTGGCGCTGTACCAGTTGGTGGAAGGCCTGCTGTATGCCTTTCCCAAGGCCATGCGCCGCATCGCCCCGGAGGTCCCCGGCGTGATGGCCCTGCGCCAGCGCATCGCGGCGCGCCCCCGCATCGCCGCGTACAAGAAGTCCCCTCGCGCGCAGCCCTTCACCATGCAGGGCATCTTCCGGCACTACCCGGAGCTGGATGACCCGAACGCGACGAAGTGACCCTGGGGCACCTCGACAAGCTCCCGGGCGAAGAACAGGTCCTCGCCCACGCCGGGCACGCGCACCTGGATGAGCGGGTCGCCCGGGTACTGCCGGGGCGGATCGTCGAACACCAGCGCCACGACGACGCCCACGCGGCCCAGGAAGCGCTCCGACACGGCGTCGTCCGGCTCGGTGCGGATGATCATCACCGCCGTGCCCATGCGCACCGGTGCGCCGTCCACGTCTTCCGTCAAGATGAGCGAAGGGTCGTGCTTCATGGTGCGTAGGTCCGGGGTTTGATGCGTTTCGACAGCGCCCAGGTCGTGAGCACCACGAGTGCCCACGCCCCCAGGTGATACGTGGCCACGTGTCCGGGGCCCTGCTCACACGCCAGCTCGCCCACGAACGCCCCCACCGTCCCCACCGACAGCCCCGCCACCACCGCGCGCAGCGGGTCGAACGCCGCCGACCGCAGCGCCACCAGCGCCGCCACCAGGGGCCCCAGCGCCAACGCCAGATGGCTCGCCGTGCACACCCACTCCGGCAGCGAGGAAGGGCCCTGCGGGGCCGCGCGCGTCAGCACCAGCAGCGCGGCGCTCACCAGCGCCATGCCCACGCCCACCCAGCGCAGCCCGCGCCCCCGGGGCGCCATCGCCCCCCAGG
>JAFADT010000541.1 GCA_023424585.1 Pseudomonadota bacterium | reverse complement strand
GTGTACGAGGGGGCCCGGGTGCCTCGCTGGAAGCTCAACGCGGGCCTGATGCTGTACGACGCCCTGTCCCTCTTCCGGAACGTGAAGGCCTACCAGCGCCTGTCGCTCAAGCAGGTGGTGGAGGCCGAGCCCGGCATCCGCTCCGAGGGGCTCAAGGGCGGCGCGCGCTACTACGACGCGGCCACCGACGATGCCCGCCTCACGCTGGCCAACGCGCTGGGCGCGAGCGAGGCCGGCGCGGTGGTGCTCAACCACGCCTCCGTGAAGCGGCTGGTGCTGGAGGACGGCAAGGCGAAGGGCGCGGTGGTGGTGGATCACCTCACCGGCCTGGAGCACACCGTTCACGCTCGCGCCGTCGTCAACGCGACCGGCCCCTGGAGCGATGAGATCCGCCAGCTGGATTCGCAGCAGGCGCGCACGGGCCCCGCGGTGCGCGGCAGCAAGGGCGTGCACATCGCCGTGCCCCGGACGCGGCTGAACATCACGGACGCGCTCACGCTCCTGTCCCCCGTGGATGGCCGGGTGATGTTCATCCTGCCCGCGGACGCGTTCACGCTCATCGGCACGACGGAGACGGCCACCCGCGCCCACCCGGCCGAGGTGCGCGCGAGCGAGGCGGACGTGGCCTACCTGCTCTCCTCCGCCAACGCCTTCTTCCCCGACGCGAATCTCACGCGCGAGGACATGGTCAGCGCCTGGGCCGGCATCCGCCCGCTGGCCGCGAGCGGCTACCACGGCAACAGCGACGCGGGCAGCGCCAGCCGCGAGCACGCCATCGACGTGAGCCCGTCCGGCGTGCTCGCCATCAGCGGCGGCAAGCTCACCACCTTCCGGGTCATGGCCCGCGACGTGGTCAACGCCGTGGAGCGCCACCTGGCCCTTCCGCACAAGAAGCCCGTCACCCACGAGCAGCCCCTGCCGGGCGGCGACATCCTCAAGCTGGACGCGGAGCTCGCGGCGGCGAAGCAGGAGGTGGGCGACGCGGCCACGGGCGAGCACCTGGTGCGCGCCTACGGCAGCCGCTGGCGCGCGGTGTGGGCGCTCACGCGCGAGACGCCCGCGCTGGCCGAGCCGCTCGTGGACGGCATGCCGTACCGCCGCGCCGAGGCCGCGTGGGGCGTGACCCACGAGATGGTCCAGACGCTGGCCGACCTGCTCATCCGCCGCCTCAAGGTCGCGTTCGAGACGCGCGACCAGGGGCGCGCCGCCGCCGTCCGCGCCGCGGAGGTGATGGCGCCGCTGCTGGGCTGGGACGCGGCGGAGACCGAGCGTCAGCTGGCCACCTATGCCGCGGATGCGCAGCGCATCTTCGGCGTGGATCGCTCCGACGCCTGACCGCTCGCGGGGGAGGAGACGGACCCGGTGCGTCATGGCCCCAGATGCTGGACCGTGAACGGGCGCGCGCCCCGAGCGTTGGGCGCCTCACGTTGGTCCAGCACCGGACGTCCGTCGGGCGCACGACAGCCGCCCGAGCAGTCGTCCTACGTCCATGCTTAAATCGTCGTGGGAACGGGGAGCAGGGTCGACCCGTTCTTCCCGGCCCTCTTTCGGGGGCGACTCACGGCGCGGTATTCCACAGTGGCCGGACGAAGGAGATGCACCCCATGAAGCGTTGGCTTTGGCTTGGGCTCGGGTTGTCCGGACTGGTGGCGAGCGGCTGTGGAAGCGATCCCGACCCCATCGTCGTCCCACAGGCGTGTCCGGGGACCTCGGAGATGTCGCTGCCCTCGACCTCGACGGCGGCCTCCGCGCTGAGCCCGGACACGGCGGACGGGGTGATCATCACCTTCAAGCCGCAGGTGAGCGCGAGCGCGCTGGCGGTCTCGGCGGACATCGCGGCGGCGGTGGAGCGCGAGGGCGGCACGGTGAAGCGCCGCATCCCGAACATGAACGTGGTGTCCGCCCGGCTGTCGCCGGCGGCCATCGAGGCGCTGAAGCTCCGGCCGGACGTGGTCTCCGTGACGCCCAACCGCCGCGTGCATGCGATGGGGCTGCCCACGCCTCCGCCGCTCGCGTCGTGGCAGGGCGCGTTCAGCACGCAGGGGTCGGTGGGCGAGTACACGGAGGGGCTGAAGCTGATCCAGGCCCCGCAGGTGTGGGACGCGAACAACGACGGCACCCTCGACCCCGGCGCGCCCACGGGCGAGGGCGTGAAGGTGTGCGTCATCGACAGCGGCTGGGACAGCAAGCACCCGGAGCTGAAGGCGGCGTTCCTCAAGGGCAAGGACTTCGTCGACAACGATGACGACCCGTCCGACCAGACCGAGTCCCAGGGCGTGATCACCTTGGGCGGCGGCCACGGCACGCACGTGTCCGCGACCATCCTGGCGCAGCTCGGAGCGGGCTCCGGCGGACGCGTGGCCCCCGGGGCGGATCCGAACGGCGTGGTGGGCGTGGCGCCGGGCGCGTCGCTGCTCGTCGCGCGCGTGCTGGACACGGGCGGCGGCGGCAGCACGGACGACGTCATCGCGGCGGTGGAGTGGTGCCACGAGCAGGGGGCGCGGATCGCCTCGCTGTCGCTGGGCGCGCCGGACTCGTCCGCCGTCGAGCAGACCATGTTCGAGAAGGTCTGGGAGAACGGCAACGGCATGCTGTCCATCGCGGCCAGCGGCAACGACGGCAAGCGCGGCATCTCCTATCCGGCCGGGTACCTGCCGTCGGTGATGGCGGTGGGCGCGGTGGACATGCAGGGCGAGTACGCGCCCTTCTCGCAGTACGGCCAGGAGCTGTCCGTGGTGGGCCCGGGCGTGAACGTGCTGAGCGCCACGGTGCTGGGGGCGGCGTCGCTGTCCTCGGTGACCGCGCCGTCGCAGCCCATGACCTCGTCGCCGCTCACGTACACGGCGCAGGGCACGTACACGGGCAAGCTGGTCAACTGCGGCCTGGGCGCGGACCGCGCGGCGTGCGGCTCATCCGCCACCTGCGAGGGCTTCGTCGCCTACGTGGACCGCGGCGACCTGTTCTTCGAGGAGAAGGCGCGCAACGTCATCCAGGCCGGCGCGCGCGCGGTCATCATCGGCAACAACGTGGAGGATGACGGCGACGGCACCTTCACGCTGGGCTCCGCGAACGAGCACTGGGTGCCCACGGTGTCGGTGTCCATGGCGTCCGGGGCGGCCCTCAAGAAGCTGGTGGGCCAGGACGTGACGGTGTCCATCACCGGCCTGGACTACCAGCGCGAGTCCGGCACCTCCATGGCCACCCCGCACGTGTCGGGCGTCGCGGCGCTGGTGTTCAGCGCCCGTCCGGACCTGACCGCCGCGCACGTGCGCGCGGTGCTGGAGAAGACGGCGCTGGACGACAAGACGACGCCGGGCAAGGACGAGAAGTATGGCTATGGCCTGGTGCAGGCGGCCAAGGCCGTGGACCTGGCGCGCACGCTGCCCCAGGGCGGCGGTCCGCTCCCGCTGCCGTAGCGACCGCGTCCGCGTCCGCGTGTCACCGACGCCCTCGCGTCCCCTTTCGTGGGACCGGGGGCGTCGCCTTTTCCCGGGCAGGCGCCGCGTCGTGGGTTGGCGATGCGGGCGGGGGGGCGGGCGCCGGGCTTCCAGGGCGGTGGCTCTGGCGATGCGCGCACGCACCTTCCCGGAAGGGAGGCGCGCGGCGCATGAAGCGAGACACCTGGCTGGCAATGGGAATCGCGGGCGTGGCCTGCCTGCTGATGTGCGCCGGGGCGCAGTCCGGCGGCATGGAGGATGACGCGGCGTCCGAGGAGACTCCCGCTCCTGCGGCCGCGCAGCCGGCTTCTCCGCGGGCTCCAGCAACCCCAGCGGCTCCGGTGGCGACGCCCGCGCAGCAGTCAGGGACGGGCGGCTCCGGGGCGAACA
>JAFADT010000524.1 GCA_023424585.1 Pseudomonadota bacterium | reverse complement strand
GCGTGACGGTGCGCGCGCGCTTCAAGGGGGACGCCGTGCGGATGCGGCTGGACGACGCGGGCCAGGGCGGCGACGTGGGCACCAACCACTTCGACGTCGTGGTGGACGGAGCGCCTCCCCGGCTGCTCGCGGTGCATCCCGGTCCAGGCACGTACCTGCTCGCCAGCGACCTGCCCCAGGGCCCGCACACGGTGGAGCTCATCAAGCGCACCGAGTCCCTGGTGGGCGCCAGCACGCTCCTCGCGCTCGAGGTGCGGGGGGAGCTCCAGGAGCCGCCCCCGCGGCACTCCGGGCTCCGGCTGGAGTTCGTCGGAGACTCCATCACCTGCGGCTACGGCACCGACGTCTCCTTCGTCCCGGAGTCATCCTCCTCGAAGGCGCCCACCTTCACGGCGAAGCACCAGAACCCCAGACGCGGCTATGGCTGGCTCACGGCCCAGGCCCTGGGCGCGGAGGCCACGTTCGTCTGCTATTCGGGCCACGGCATGTACCGCAACCTGGACCTGACCACGTCCAGGCTGATTCCCGCCCTCTACGAGCTCGCGGTCCCGGACCCGCCCGTGCCCTGGGACTTCTCCACCGACCCGCCGGAGGTGATTGTCGTCAACGTCGGCACCAACGACACGTTCGCGGGCAGCGGCACCGCCGCGTTCCTGCCGGACGAGGCGGCCTTCAAGTCCGCGTACCGGACGTTCCTCGCGCGGCTCCGCGCGCTGCATCCCCGCGCGCACATCGTGTGCACGCTGGGCAGCATGACGGATGGCTTCAAGCGGATGGAGCAGCGGGGCGTGGTGACGTCCATGCACGTCGGCGATTGGATCTCCGACCTGGTGGCCGAGCGTCAGCGCCACGGCGACGCCCGTGTCCACCGCCACGTGATGGCCATGCAGAACCCCTTCGCCGACGGCGTCGGCGAGGACTGGCACCCCTCCGCCGCCACGCACCAGAAGATGGCGGAGTCGCTGAGCCGGTTCATCCGGGACGTCGTGCGCCCCTGAGCCAGGCCCGCCTCACGCGCCGGGCCACCCGGCCCCCCGCGGGACTCAGCGCCGGGCGTCGCGCCGTCCCTGGGTCCGACGGCCCCGGGCGGAGGCGTTGGCCTGGCGCTTGAGGGAAGGAAAGCGCTCCTGCTTCAGGGCCCCGCCTCGCTTCTGACGGGAAGCGGACCGCTTGGCGCCAGGGGCCTTCACGGTGCGCCCGGCGGCGCGCGTCCGGCGTACGGGCTTGCGTCCCCCCGTGGCCACGCGGGTTGCGGGCTTGCGCGTCGCCCGCCGGGGGCCCGGGCTGCTCGCGGCGCGGGTCCGGACCTGCGCCCTGCGCTCGAGCAGGGCGAGGCGCTTCTCGAAGCGCTCCAGCGCGGCGGCGAAGGACTCGACCTTCCGGAGGGTGTTGTGGTTGCCCTCGGCGCGGCGGGAGCGGGAAGGCACCTCCTTGCGGAGCGCCTCCCTGCGCTGCCGCTGCGCCACGTCCTGGTACTTCTCCATCAGGCGGCGCGTGCGCTGGATGCGTCCCCGCAGCGCTCGGGGGGACAGTTCGGCCAGCTTGCGTGGAGCGCTGGACAGGACGAGCTGGGCTTCACGCTCGGTGAGCAGTGACATCCGCTTCGACGGCAGGGTGCGCATGGGCTTCCTTCCTCCATGGGATTGCATGGCGGAACATCAACACCTCCCATCCGCCAGCAAACCGCTCCCGGAGGCAGGGCCGAGTGCCCTTCTGGATGTTGCTCCCCCCTGGGGCCGCACCCGGCGCCTCCAGCGGGGAGCATCCGTCCTGACCGCCACACCCCGAAGGGCCCGGGGGACGAGCCCCCTGGGGAAGGGGACCATCCTCCGGGCGTCCCGGGCCTCCTACCTCACTGCCCGGGCGCGCACTTCGCGGGGCCGAGCGTGGCCTGGAAGTACGGCGTGTAGAGGTCGGGCGAGAGCGTGAAGTTGCAGGTGTTCATCACGTCCGGCGACAGGTTCTGGTGCTCCTGCAGGTAGCGCGCGACGTAGTCACGCACCCCGTCCGCGGAGGACCACAGCATGCGGCCCTCCTTGAACATGCTGAACCCGCCTCCGCCACCGCCGCGGTAGTTGTTGACGGCGATGCGGAAGACCTGGTCGTCCTGCACCTCCTGGCCCTGGAAGCGCAGGTGCGTGAGCCGGGAGCCCGCGGGCTTCGTCAGGTCGTAGCCGTACTCGATGCGCGAGTAGAGGTCCCAGTTGTAGTCCGCGACGACGGGCGTGGTGGCCTTCGCGTCCTCGGGCTTCGCGGGCAGGTTCGCCGCGTCCAGCTGCTTGAAGTACAGCGTGTTCATCTCCAGCGCGCGCCGGAGGATGGAGCCGTTGATCTCCATCACGTACAGCGTGTTGTCGTAGATGTAGACGCTGTAGGCGTCACGCAGGGTGACGTCCCCCGCCGGCAGCGCCACGTCATTGGAGAACAGGGCGGTCGCGGACAGGTCCACGGGATAGCCGGCCTCCGCCGCGGCCTCCTCCTGCACGGTGTTGAGCAGGTCCGCCAGCGGGCTGTCCACGTAGCGCCCGGCGAAGCCGCCCGTGAAGGCCGCGGTGGTGCTGCCAATCTTCTGGTTCACGTAGCCCACCGTGGTGTCGTGGTAGGTCTGCGTGAGCTGCTTGACGGTGGCATCCTCCGCCACCGTCTCGTCCACCGCGTGGAGCGACGAGTCATGCGCGTCCACGCCCCAGCGCTCGCCGTTCCAGGTGACCTTGAGCTGCACGTCCGCCAGGTGGCTGCCCCAGCGGTTGGGCTGCGTGAGGAGGACCTCGCGGCCGTCCTGCTGCTTCAGCAGCATCTTCGGGATGGGCTGGTGCGTGTGGCCGGTGAGGAGCACGTCCACGTCCGCCACCTGCTGGGCGATCTGCACGGCCTCGTTCTCACCGGGGAGGTTGCCCCGGTCGGTCCACTTCGAGTCATCCGCGTAGTCCGCGAGCCAGGACTCGGGGCTGCTCGCGCTGCCCGTCGGCTGCTTGTCCGGGCCGCTGTGGATGGCCACCACCACCACGTCCGCGCCGGCCTGCTTCAGCTTCGGCACGTAGACCTTCGCGGTCTCCAGCGGATCATCGAAGCGCAGCCCGGCGATGTTGTCCTTGCGCTCCCACGTCGCCACGCCCGGCGTCACCAGGCCGAGGATGCCGACCTTCACGTCGCAGACCGTGGTCAGCACATACGGGGTGAAGGCCTCGGAGCCGTCCGCGCTCTTGCGCACGTTGGCGCCGAGGATGGGGAAGTTCGCCTCCCCCTTGAACTTGTCGAGGACGTCCGGGCCATAGTTGAACTCGTGGTTGCCCAGCGCCATGGCGACGTAGCCCAGCTCGTTCATGGCGGTGGCCATGGGGTGCTTGGGCGCGTTGTCCACCAGGGCGTAGTAGGTGCCGAGCGGCGAGCCCTGGATGGTGTCACCCGTGTCCACGAGCAGCGTGCAGTCCGGGTTCTTCTCCCGCTCCTGCTTGATGAGCGTGGCCACCTTGGCCAGGCCGCGCTTCGCGTCCGGCTTCCCGCTGAAGTAGTCCCACGGGAAGATGTTGGTGTGCAGGTCGCTCGTCTGCAGCAGCGTCAGCGTGCGCGGAGAGGTGTCCACCGGCGGCGGGTCGGTGGGCGGATCATCGTTGGAGTCACAGGCGGTCACCAGCGAGCTGGCGCCCAGGAGACAGAACGTGCCGGCGCGCAGCGCGCGCATCAGGAAGGAGGAGCGGTTCAAGTGGCCTCGACCTTGAGTCATGCCGGAAGGGAATCTTCCGGAGGGGCACGCACCCTACAGGGCCAATCTGACATCCTGCTGTCTGGATTCACCCAGTCCGCGAGATTCTCAAGTGACGATGCGGGCCCCGTCTTGGTTTTCGAGGAAGTGATTGCTCATTCCCCGTCCGAGGGGTCGAGGTTGGTCACCACGCGGCGCAGGAGCGCCATGAACGTGGCGCGCTCGCGCTCGCTGAGGCCCGCCAGCGCCTGCTCCGCGACCTCTCCCAGCCGGGCCTTCGCCTCCGGCAGGCGCTTGCGGGCCTTCGCCGAGAGGGAGATCTGGCTGGCGCGCTTGTCGTCCGGGTGCGGCGCGCGCTCGATGAGCCCGTCGCGCTCCATGCGCGTGAGGAGCGCGGCCATCGTGGGCTGCTCGACGTGGGCGTACCGCGCGAGCTGCTTCTGTAGCAGCGGCCCGTGCTCCTCCAGCGCGATGACCACCGGCAGGTAGGCCATCCCGAACTCGAGCGGCCGCAGCCGCTGCTCGAAGTGGCGCATCAGCAGCCGGGACGCATGGTTGATCCAGAAGGTCGGTACGGCCTGCGGGTCCCACGGGGGGGCCTTCTTGACATTCATCGCATGCTATTTACTTTATGTCTCATCCGATTGCGACCCGCGTCGGAAGAAAGCTGGAGGCACCATGTCCGCACCCGCGACGAGCGCTGACTTCGACCGCGCCTACCGGGCTCCCTTCACCTTGTGGGGGGACGTCCGCATTCCCGAGGAGGTCCAGGCGCTGGCCCGGCAGGGAGGTCCCCGGAGCGTGCTGGAGCTGGGGTGTGGCGTGGGGCGGTTCTCCCGGCATCTGGCAGCGCAGGGCATGCGGGTGACCGGGGTCGACTTCTCGCCGGTCGCCATCGCGAAGGCCCGGGAGCAGGCCGCCCGGGACCGCCCGCGGCCCGAGTTCCTGGTGGGGGATGTCACCCGCCTGGAGGCGCTCCGGGGGCCCTACGACGCGTCCTTCGACGTCGGGTGCTTCCACTGCCTCGGCGCGGAGGGCCAGCGGGCCTACGTGGCGGAGGTGTCCCGGCTGCTCAAGCCGGGCGGCATCCACCTCATCTGGGCGCTGGACTCCGCGCCGAGCGACCTCCGGCTCACCCCCGAGGCGGTGCGGGAGGTCTTCCGCCCCGGCTTCGCGCTGGTGACGGCGCGCAAGAGCCGGCGCCGCCTGGTCGCGTCGCACTGGTACTGGCTGGTCCGCTCCGCGGGCTGAGGCCGCGCCTCACTGGAAGCTGGCCGAGGAGTCCTCCGGCTCCTCTTCGGCGGTCGGATAGGCGGAGACGGCCAGGGCGATGCCCTGGTCCGCGAACCACCGGACGTCGTCGGGTGGGAAGTGGATGGAGCTGGCGAAGTGCCGGGCGGTCCCGACGAACAGCCCGAAGTCCACGACGCAGGGCACCGCCAGCTGGCGCAGCTCCGCGAGCAGGGGGGCCAGCACCTCCAGTTGCCGGCGGGCGGCGGCGACGGGCCCGTGCAGCGTGCCCTCCCCGTCCTCCACCAGGGTGAGGTTGAAGCCGGACGTCGAGTGCTTCCCCTGGCGCCGCTGCTCCCCCTGGAGCCAGACGGTGTCGGGGTGGCACTCCGGGAAGCGGTCCAGGACGGACGCCACATCGAACTCCGGGGCCTGAGCCCGAAGGACCGCCACCGTCATGACACCGCTCCATTCCACCGCTTCGACAGATGCATGGGCCCATCCTCGGATGGAGCGTGCCTTTTCGCGAGCCCTGTCAGGACGAGACTGTCCGGCCGTCCCAGGGGGCGCGGACGCTCCGTGCGTCCCGACCGCGGCTGCTGACCCGAGGTCTCGAATCCCATCGCTCACGTCCCCCGGGCCGAGGTCCGCCCGGGTCAGATTCCGAGAAGGTCATGCAGCCGAAACTGAACCGGCTCCTGCGGGCGCTTGCCCGCGAGGGGCTCGACGTCGCTTACGACGGTCGTGTCTACACGGTCCGCCTCCAGGCGGATCCCCACGCCCCCCCCGCCGAGGTCCTCCTTCCGCCAGAGCTGCCGGTGGAGGGCAAGGCGCTCCAGCAGCTCGCGGCGCTCGCCGCGCTCCATCACCCCGACGGCGGCCGCGTGAAGCAGGTGCGCGCGACGCCGGACTTCCACCCGGGTGACTCCGGGGTGGCCATCGGGTCGGTGGTCCACACGGAGGGCCTGGTGGTGCCCGGCGCCGTGGGCACGGACATCAACTGCGGCATGCGCCTGCACGTCGCGGACGTCCCCGTGGAGGCCTTCCTCGCCCGGCGCGACGCCTTCGTCGAGCGGATGAAGGGGCATTACTTCTTCGGCACGCGGGACGTCGCCCAGGGCTCGCGGGCGCTGGAGGCGCTCCTGCGGGACGGGCTGCCCGGCTGGCTCCAGGAGGCGCGAGGCCAGCCCCTGGGCATGGCGGCCCGGGCGGATCTGGCTCAGCTCCACCGCGAGTCCGACCGCGTCCACCTGGGCGGGGCGCTGGAGGGCGACCCGGCCTGGGCGCCCACCGGGCTGAGGCGGGAGGGCGTGGTGCGCGACCCCGGCCTGGCCACCATTGGCGGCGGCAACCACTTCGTGGAGGTGCAGCGGGTGGAGGCCGTGGTGGACCGCGCGCGGGCGTGGGCCTGGGGCGTGCGGGAGGGGCAGCTCGCGTTCATGGTGCACTCCGGCTCGCGGGACCTGGGCAAGCACGTGGGGCGCGCGTGGCAGGAGCGCGCGCGGGCCGCGTGGCCCCAGGGGACGCCGCACCCGGCGAGCGGCATCTTCCCGCTCGCGGACCCGGTGAAGGTGCGCGAGTACCTGAAGGCGGAGGCCACGGCGGCCAACTACGCCTTCCTCAACCGGCTGCTGCTCGCGGAGCTGGTGCGGCAGACGCTGCGGGAGCTGTTCGGGGACGTGGAGGCGCCGCTCGTCTACGACGTGCCCCACAACATCACCCTGCCCTGGGAGGGCGGCTGGCTGGCGCGCAAGGGGGCCTGTCCGGCGGAGGTGGAGCAGCCGGTCATCATCCCCGGCTCGATGGGCGCCACGTCCTACCTGATGCGGGGGCTGGGCAACGCGAAGGCCCTCGCGTCGGCGTCGCATGGGGCGGGCCGGGCGCACTCGCGCTTCTCCATGTCGCGCGGCGGCGCGAAGCACCGCGAGGAGGACCTGGGCCTGGCGGGGGTGGACTGCATCGCGCTCCGGGCCGAGCGCCGCATCGAGGAGGCCCCCGCCGCCTACAAGCCCATTGGCCCGGTGGTGGCCTCGCAGGTGGACGCGGACATCGTCCGGGAGGTGGCCCGGCTGCGGCCGCTGATGACCTTCAAGGCGTGAGCGGGAGGCGCCTCAACGGCCCTGCGCCTTCCCGGCCGTGGCGCGCGGAGCCGCCAGCCGCTCCGCGCGCAGGCCGCGGGCACGCGGGGGGCTGATGAGCACCCCGTCCACCCGGCCCGCCCTCGCGCGCGTGAAGGTGACCGTCCCCAGCGAGTCGCTGACGAAGCGGTCCCCGCCGACGGCTTCGAGCACGGTGCCCTTCTGCCGCTGCCAGCGCACGCGCGGCTTGCCGTCCTCCACGCGCACCCTGAAGGTCATGTCCACCTCGTCGCCGTGGTACCGGCCCGCGAGCGCCTCCATCGCGGCGGCGGTCGGCGGCCGCGCCTCCACGCGCGGGTGGACCGCACGGAGCCCCCTTCCATGAAGCAGTGAGTTCAGCGTGACGCAGGGCGTCTCGCGATCGGCTCGCAAGGCCCGCGCAGCCTCGTTAGCTTGCGCGCCCATGTACTTTGAGACCTTTTCGCAGATGAAGAAGCAGCTGGGGCAGGTGGGCAGGTGGCTGGAGACGGCCGCGGCCCACGCCAAGGCGAAGTCCTTCGACCCGAACCTCTACCTGGGCTTCCGGCTCGCGCCGGACCAGCTCCCGTTCGTGAAGCAGGTGCAGATCGCCTGTGACGCCGCGAAGCTGGGGGCCTCGAGACTGACAGGCAAGGCCGCGCCGTCACACCCGGACACGGAGCAGACGCTGGAGGAGCTGGGCGCCCGCGTCCGGTCCACCATCGAGTACCTGGACACGCTCACCGCGAAGGACTTCGAGGGCGCGGCCAGCCGCGTCATCACCAACCCCCGGTGGGAGGGCCAGGTGATGAGCGGCGCGGACAACTTCCTGGAGCACATCGTCCCGAACTTCTACTTCCACCTCACCCACGCGTACGCGCTCCTGCGTCACAACGGCGTCACCCTGGGCAAGGCGGACTACCTGGGGGCGCTCAGCCTCCGCAAGCCGTGAGCGCGCCGGAGGGCCGCTCCGCGAGCGCCAGCGCCCACAGCGGGAAGATGCGCAGGTAGGCGTCGTAGTGGATGGCGCAGGTGCGGTTGAACACGCCGGCGAGAGGCTCGGGGGGCCACGCGCCCTCCGCCGCCCGCCGCGCGCGGAGCCACGCCACGCCCCGGCGCGTGGCGGCCGCGTCCGCTTCGCCCGCCGCCACCAGGGACAGCACGGCCCAGGACGTCGTCACCGCGTGGCCCGAGCGCCCCTCCACCCAGCGGCGCTCGCGGCAGGCCTGGAGGGTCTCGCTCCAGGAGCCGTCCTCGCGCTGGTGGGCCTCGAGGAACGCGACCGCCCTGCGCAGGGCGGGGTCCGAGGCTCCCGCGCCCGAGGCCACCAGGCCGGTGACGCCGAACCA
>JAFADT010000503.1 GCA_023424585.1 Pseudomonadota bacterium | reverse complement strand
GCCTCGCCCACCGCCGACACGTCCGCGCCCTCCTCCGCGCTGCCGCACCCCACCCCGAGGGCGCCCGTGAGCAGCAGTACGAGGACCGGAACACCGCGCCACGCCGCCATGACACACGCCTCCTCGGAACGACCCGGTCCCGAGAGGACCGCCGCGCCGGCGCTGGAAATTGATATTTTCAGCGGAATGGGCCAGCTCATGGCCGGCCAGGATTGCTCAGGGGTGTCAGGCCGTGAGCGGCGTGGATCGCCTTTTGACGGCAAACGGACGAAGCGCGCGTCCACTGTGCGACGACAGCGGATTCCTACAGGAAAAAGCCTTGCGCGTATTTTCCGAGGAGTTCCCACCCCCCGGAGCACCGCGTCTCGCCCTGGAGCGCGGCGCGGTGTCTGGAAGTCACGGGCTGGAGCGCAGGGACTTGAGGGCTTCGCGGAAGAGGGCCTGGAAGGGGGCGTCCGGGCCCAGCCGCTCGATGACGACGTCCGCGGCCTTCTCCGCCTGGGGCTGCTTGTAGCCCAGGTTGAGCAGCGCGGAGACGAGGTCCGCCTTGCTGCCCGAGGTGACGGGGGCGCGGGGGGTGGTGCCGCGCGCGATGCCCTCCGAGTGGAGGTTGCGCACCTTCTCCTTGAGCTCCAGCACCAGGCGCTCCGCGGTCTTCTTGCCCACGCCATGGATCTTCGCGAGCCGGCTCACCTCGCCGCGAGACAGCGCCGCGATGAGCTCACCCACCTCCATGCCGGACATCACGCCCAGGGCCATGCGCGGACCGACGCGGGACACGGTGTTGAGCAGTTGGAAGAGCTCCTCCTCCGCCGGGGAGAGGAAGCCGAAGAGCTCGAAGGCGTCCTCGCGCACCACGGTGCGGATGCGCAGGTCCACCGGCTGGCCGTCCGCGGGCAGCTTCCCCAGCGAGACGGTGGACAGGTTCACGCGGTAGCCCACGCCGTGCACGTCGATGACGGCGTCCTCGGGGCCCTTCTCCAACACGTTGCCACGCAGCCGGGCGATCATCGGCGGGCCTCCGGGCGCTGGTAGGCGGACGACAGGCGGTCCGCGAGCACCGACGCGGCCCCCTTGCGCCTGCGGCTTCCGGGCGCGACGGCGCGGGGCAGGCCCACGCGGAAGTGGTTGAGATGGCAGAGCGCGACGGCGAGCGCGTCGCTGGCGTCCGCGCGCTCCAACGTCGCCTCATCCACGTCGAGCAGCGTGCGCACCATGCGCGCCACGGCGTCCTTGCCGCCCGCGCCGCTGGCGCCCACGGACTTCTTCACGCTGGCGGGTGCGTACTCGTGCACGGTGAGGCCCGCCTGCGCCGCGGCGAGCAGCGCCACGCCGCGCGCGTGTCCCAGCACCAGGGCGCTGCGGGCGTTGCGGAAGGTGAAGAGGCCCTCCACGGCCACGGCCTCCGGCCGGTAGCGCTGGAGCGCGGCGCTCAGGGCGGCGTGCAGGTCCTTCAGGCGCTCAGCGAGGGGCGCGGACTCCACCACCTTGATGACGCCATGGCCCAGGTGCACGAGCCGGCCCTTCTTCTCCTCCACCACCCCGAAGCCCATGAAGCGGCTGCCAGGGTCCACGCCGAGTACCCGCACCGGCCCGTTCCTTTCCCACGCGCCCGTCAGGGCGTTACGTGGACAGCGACTCCATCAGGGACTCGTCGATTTCGAAGTTGGCGTGCACGTGCTGCACGTCGTCGTTGTCGTCGAGCGCGTCCATCAGCTTCAACAAGCGCCTCGCGTTGTCGCCTTCCACCTTCACGGTGTTCTGCGGCACGAAGGTCCACTTCTGTTCGCCCAGGGGCAGGCCCGCGGCCTCCAGCTTCGCGCCCACCGCGTGCAGGTCCGCCGGCGCGGTGCGCACCTCGAAGCCGTCCGGCCCCTGGTCCACGACGTCCTCCGCGCCCGCGTCCAGGGCCTGCTCCATCACCTGGTCCTCGGTGGGGCCGGGCTTCACGGCGATGACGCCCTTCCGGTGGAACATCCAGCCCACGGCGCCCTCCGAGCCCAGGTTCCCGCCGTGGGTGCTCAGCAGGTTGCGCACGTCGCTGGCGGAGCGGTTCCGGTTGTCGGTGAGGCACTCGATGATGAGCGCGACGCCGCCGGGGCCGTAGCCCTCGTACGTCACCTCTTCGTAGGACTCGCCGGCGAGCTCGCCCGTGCCCTTCTTGATGGCGCGGTCGATGGTGTCGCGCGGGATGTTCGCGTCGCGGGCGAGCCCCACGGCCACGCGCAGGCGGGCGTTGCTGGCCGGGTCACCGCCGCCCAGGCGCGCGGCGACGGTCAGCTCCTTGATGACCTTGGAGTAGAGCTTGCCCTTGGCCACGCCCTGGACGGCCTTCAGGCGCTTGAGTTTCGACCATCGGTTGTGACCGGACATGGCGGGCGGGTTCGGCGGAGGTGGACGGGCGTTCAGCCCGTGGCGTTCCCGGCCTTGTGCCCCGAGCAGGCCGCCCGAGTCAAACCCTCACGACGCGTCCGGCCCCGGTTCCGGCTTCGGCTCCGGCTCGAGGACGGGCTCGAAGAGGCGGGGCGGCCCGGCGGATTCCCGGGCGCGCTCGCGCTCCTCCACCAGGATGGCGGGCACCAGCACGCCCAGCATGAACAGCCGGGTCGCGGCCTCGTAGGCCAGGGCCTCCGGGAAGCGGCACTCCAGCAGCATCGCGCGCACGGTGCGCCGGCCGTCGAAGAGGCGCACCACCTGCTCCACGTCCTCGGGGAGCGCGGGCAGCTCCCGCGACAGCCGGTTGAAGTCCACCGTGAGCCGCGCCGCCAGGGGCAGGCCCTTGACGCGCAGCTGCTCGAAGCGCTCCAGGCCGGGCACCACCTGCTCGCACAGGAACACGCGGTCCATGGTGAAGGTGCCCCGCTGGAGCTCCGGGCCGAACGTCACCGTGTACGCGCCCATGCCGAAGCAGAGCAGGCGCCGGAACGCGAGGCTGCCCCGCTCGCCGTGGAAGGTCGCGTCCACCACCAGGCCGTGGCGGAAGATGAGCGCGCCCGAGTCCTCCGCCAGCACCACCCGCCCCGAGCGCACGCCCGACAAGAGCGCGCGCATCAGCGCGACGAGGGGCAGGCTGGCGGTGCGCGCGTCGTAGACATCCTCCTCGCCGCGCCGTCCCGCCTTGAGCCGCGCGAGCACCGCCACGTCGCGCGCGTCCACCGGCTCCACCAGGTACTCGTCCGCGCCCACGCCCGCGGCGAGGTCGCGGTGGAACTCCTCCGCGTACCGCGCCACCAGCAGCACCGGCAGGTGCGAGAACCGCGCGTCCGCCCGCAGCACGCCGCAGAGGCTGAAGCCGTCGCCGTCCGGCAGGTCCGCGTCGATGATGACCATGCGGGGCAACCCCGCGTCCGGACCGGGCGCCGCCTCCGAACCGGGTTGCGCCGCCCCCGGCTCCACGCCCAGCCGCGCCAGCGCCGCGTGCGCGCCGTCCACGTGCACGGGCTCGAAGCCTTCGCGCGCGAGCGCCTCCGCTACCGCGGGCCGCGCCGAAGCGCCCACCAGCAGCACCCATCCCCCGGCCCCGCCGGGCAGGTCGGGTGCGTCATGACCACCTCCGGGCGTGGAGGTCTCAGGGGGCGGTGCGGCGTGCAGGTAGGCAGCCATGGATTCCCTATTCTTCCAGGGAACACTGACGAATGCACAACCCACCCCCAAGTCCTTGGATTCGTTGGGTTTTGGTCAACGTGCATCCCACGGTAGGGTGCACGCCATGATGCGCCTCGGCCCCCTGCTCGCCCTCCTCGTCGTGCCCGCCCTGTCCTCCGCGCAGGAGGCGGAGGTCTCCCTGTCCCAGGAGGACCCGCTGGGCTCCGTGGTGGCGCCGGTGATGCTGCCGGCGGGGGCGACCGCGCTCTACGGCTACACGGGCGCGCCGGAGGTGGGCCTGGGGTTCCGGCAGGGGCTGGGCGCGCTGGAGGTGGAGGCGCGGGCGCGCTTCGACTGGTTCAAGCTGGGCGCGTCGCTGGAGGTCGTGGGCCGCCGGGAGGTGGTGCGGCGCGGGGCGTTCGGGCTGGCGCCGACGCTGGGCGTGGGCCTGGTGCTCAACTCGGGCTCCACGTACATGGACGACGACAACTTCTCCGGCGTGCTGGTGCGCATCCTGCCGGGGATGGTGGCGGGCTACCGGGTGGCGGACACCGTGGCGGTGCTGGGGCTCGTGGACCTGCCCATCGACCTGGGGCTCACCGGCGACAAGCAGCGGCGCTTCCAGGCGCTGGGGGGCGTGGGCGTGGAGGTGTACCTGGGCGGCAACCTGTCACTGCTCGCGGCGGGGCAGGTGGGCGTGGAGACGTTCCAGGAGCGCGCGGGCGCGGGCCACACGCGGCTGGGGCTCACGGGCCGCGTGGGCCTGGGGACGCGGCTCTTCTAGAAGTCCGGCAGGGGGCTCTGGCGCGGCGTGCCCATCAGCTCCAGCGCGCGCAGCGCGACGCGGATGAGCGTCTGGGCGCAAGGCTCGCAGCCACCGCCACAGCAGTGGGGCCAGCGCCCCTCCGGGTTGCGCAGGAGCGGGCGCACGCTGGACTGGTAGTAGCTGGGGAACTGGAGCTCCTCGCTCGCGCGAGCGAGCGCGTCATCGAGGGACAGGGGCGAGGGGACGGGAACGTCGGACACGCGCCCGTTCATACCAGTCCCCCGGGGGCCTTGTCAGAGCAGCGATGTCTGCGCCGGGGCCTCGGGCGAGGCGCCATCCGGGGGCTGGCAGTGCGCGCACCAGTGCGT
Source organism: Pseudomonadota bacterium (assembly GCA_023424585.1). Lineage (GTDB taxonomy): Bacteria > Myxococcota > Myxococcia > Myxococcales > Myxococcaceae > Corallococcus. Next base: position 10,751 of record JAFADT010000503.1, on the reverse strand, counting down.
GTTGCGGCCCCCGATGCGCAGGTGCGACACGGGCGTGGCGCAGCGAGGACAGGGCGCGCCCGTCTTCCCGAAGATGTTGCGCTTGTGCAGCGCCTTGCCCCGCACGCCGAACAGGTCGCGCTGCGTGCCGCGCAGCCGCAGGCCCTCCTCCAGCACGTCGCGGATGCCCCGGTGCAGTCGGACGATCTCAGCGGGCGCCAGCGACGACGCCAGGCGCCGCGGGTCGATGCCCGCGGCCCACAGGCTCTCGTCCGCGTCGCGGTTGCCCAGCCCCGCGAGCACGCGCTGGTTGAGGAGCACCGTCTTGAGCGGGCTGCGCCTGCGGCGAAGCTGCTCCGCCAGGACCTCCGGCGTGAAGGAAGCGTCGAGCGCCTCCGGCCCCAGCTCCCCCAGCTTGAGCTGGGACGCCAGCGGCGCCGAGGGCCCCAGCGCCACGCGCGCGTAGCCCAGCGTGTCGGTGAGCTGGAGCTCCTCGTTGCCCTCCAGCGTGAGCACGACGAGCGTCTCGGGAGGCCGTTCGCTGCCGACGGGTCGAAGTTGCAGCTCGCCCCAGAGCATGAAGTGCAGCGCGAGCGTCTGACCGTCGTCCAGGGTCAGCAGCATGAACTTCGCGCGCCGCTCGGCCGCGAGCACCTTGCGGCCCTGGAGGTCCAGGACGAAGTCCCGTGGCGACGGGAAGCGCACCGCCGCGGGCACCAGCACCTCCGCGCCCACGAAGCGGCGGCCCACCACGGCCTGCTTCAGGTCGCGAACGATGACCTCGACTTCAGGGACTTCCGCCACGAGCAGCCTCCCCTACGGGTCACAACGCAGGAAGGCTCCGAGGTAACGCCCCGGGTTGAGCCCCGCCGATGAGGCGCCTCGTCCGACCGTCGGGCGTCCGGCCGGGCAGGGGGCACCGCCCTGCCCTGCCTCAAGCTCGCACCGTCACCTCGTGCACGTCGCGCTCCAGCTCCCGCACGGCCATCTTCACGTCGAGGAAGTGCGCCATCGTCTCGCGCTGCGTGAGCGCGTGGCTGTCCAGCGCCAGCGTGCGGAAGCTGCCGCCCTTCGCCAGGGCGCACAGCAGGAGGAGCTGATCACACAGGTGTTCGCCCACGGGCACGCCGGCGTCCAGGTAGCGCTTCACCTCCGCGGCGACCTCCTCGCCCACGATCTCCGCGCGCTTGCCGCGCTCGCCGAAGCCGGTGAAGACCTCCGTCACGTGCTCGCTCTCCACCTCGACGCGCAGCACGTTGCCCGGACCGAAGGCGCGCTTGAGCTCTTCCGGGCGCTGCTGGTCCGGCCGCAGCTTCAGCACGGCGGCCACCGTGTCCAGCTCGCGCTTCGCCACGTCGAAGGGGATGGACGCCACCTGGGCCACGGCCTCCGTGCGCAGCACCCGGCCGCGCTCCATCAACTGGAGCGGCTGGAGCTTCGCGGGATGGATGTCCACGCGAAACCGTCCGCCGCCCGCCGGGTAGTAGCCGGGACGCTCCAGCGTCACGTCCACGCGAGGGCCCATGCGGCGCAGCAGCGGCAGGTATGACTTCTCCAGGAACTCGAACGGCGGCGCCGCCGGGTTGTGCGTTCCGCCCTCCAGCATCAGCGTGGACGGACCTCCCGCGTGCAGCAGCGCGGGCAGCACCGTCTGGAACACCAGCGTCGCGCTGCCCGCCGTGCCCACCGCGAAGTGGTAGTTGCCCGCCGTCAGCGCGCGCGGGTGGAAGGACAGCTGCCTGGAGCCCAGCTCCGCGCCCGTCACCTCCGCGGCGCCCACGGCCTCCGCGGCCTTGAGCGCGGTGAGGTGCTGGCGCAGCAGGCCCGGCTTGGCGCGGCCCGCGCGCACGTTGACCATCTCGAACGGCGTGCCCGTCACCAGCGACAGCGACAGCGCGGTGCGCAGCACCTGGCCGCCCCCCTCCCCCTGTGAACCATCGATGCGAACCATGTGCGTGGTGCTCCTTTGCGCGCTCGCGGACGCGCGCGGCGGCCCATCCCTGATTTCAAGAATAGCGGCGCCCGCTCCCCCACCTTAACGGCCGCTTGCGCGGACCTCTCGGGGGAACGGGCGCCTCGGTGTCTTCATCCCGGCATGTGCACCTCCGCAGGACGGCGGGTGGGGCTTCCCTTCGGCTAACCCTTCACGCACACCACCTGCTTCAGCGTGTGGACGACCTCCACCAGGTCCGCCTGCGCGGCCATCACGGCGTCGATGGGCTTGTACGCGGCCGGCGTCTCGTCAATCACGTCCACGTCCTTGCGGCACTCCACGCCCGCGGTGGCCTTCGCGTGGTCTTCCAGCGTGAAGCGCTTCTTCGCCGCTTCCCGCGACATCACCCGGCCCGCGCCGTGGCTGCACGAGTGGAACGCATCCGCGTTTCCCTTCCCGCGGACGATGTAGGAACGGGCCCCCATGCTGCCGGGGATGATCCCCATGTCGCCCTCGCGCGCCCGCACCGCGCCCTTGCGGGTCACGAAGCAGTTCTTTCCGAAGTGGTGCTCACGCGAGATGTAGTTGTGGTGGCAGTTCACCGCGGACTCGGACAGCTCGAACGGGGGCAGCTCACCGCTCGCCTTCAGGGCCTCCACCGCCGAGCGCAGCATGAGCTCGCGGTTCATCGCCGCGAAGTCCTGCGCCCAGCTCACCGCGAAGACGTAGTCATGGAAGTGCTCCGTCCCCTCCGGCAGGTACGCCAGGTCCGCGTCCGGCAGGTGGATGAAGAAGCGCTGCATGTCCGCCTTCGCCAGCTCGATGAAGTGGCTCCCGATGCGGTTCCCCACCCCGCGTGACCCGGAGTGCAGCATCAGCCACACGCCGTCCGACTCATCGACGCACAGCTCGATGAAGTGGTTCCCCGTTCCCAGCGTTCCCAGGTGCGCCAGCTCCGGCCCTCGGCCGATGCGCGGATGCTTCTCCACGATGCGGGCGTACCCTTCCGCCAGGCGGGCCCACGCGGCGGTGTGCGTCGCGGGCGAGTCCTTCCACGCGCCGCGATCATTCCGGCCACCGTTATCCGTGCGGCCGTGCGGGACCGCCACCTCGATGGCCGAGCGCACCCCGCGCAGCGAGTCCGGCAGCTGCTCCGCGCGCAGCGTCGTGCGCACGGCGATCATCCCGCATCCGATATCCACGCCCACCGCCGCCGGCACCACCGCGCCCACCGTGGGCACCACGCTCCCGACCGTCGCGCCGTAACCGCGGTGCACGTCCGGCATCACGGCGACCCACTTGTGGATGAAGGGCAGGCCGCGGAGGTTGCGGAGCTGCTTCTTCGCCTCGTCCTCGAACGGCACCCCCACCGTCCACGCCTTGATGGGGCGACCCGCCTCGTCCGACAGCACCTCGTAGTTCGTGTTCACGCGGTCCATGGCTCTGCACCTTTCGGTCGTTCGACCGGGCGCTGTGTCCCGGTCACGTGGCGGAGCCAGAGCAGCCCGCGTGCCAACGCCGTGCCCGAGGGGAGTCCCCCAGGCGGGCTGGAATTCCATATCCCATGAGATAAATACCTATCCTGATGGCTCATAAGGCGAAGGCGCGGCGCACGGTCGTCATCGGGATGCTGGGGACGACGCTGGACACGGGGATGGGGCCGCACCGCTGGACGCGGTGGCGGCCCACGGTGTCGCTGTGTCAGCAGGAGGACCTGCTGGTGCACCGGCTGGAGCTGCTGCACCCGCCCCACGGGACATCACTGGCGGCGGTCATCCGGGACGACATCGCGCAGGTCTCTCCGGAGACGCAGGTGCGGCTCACGCCCCTGCCCATCCGGGACCCGTGGAACCTGGAGGAGACCTACAGCGCGCTGCTGGACCACGTGCGCGCGCACCCCTTCCATCCGGAGGAAGAGGACTACCTGGTGCACATCACCACGGGCACGCACATCGCGCAGATCTGCATGTTCCTCCTGGTGGAGAGCCGCCTGATTCCGGGCCGGCTGGTGCAGACGTCCCCGGGCAAGGGGAAGGAGCACGGGGCGGTGGGCACGCACGCCATCATCGACCTGGACCTGTCGAACTACGACACGCTGGCGGCGCGCTTCCGGCAGGAGCAGCGCGAAGGCCTGTCCTTCCTCAAGTCCGGCATCGACACGCGCAACGCCGCGTTCAACCGGCTCATCGAGCGGATCGAGCAGGTGGCGGTGCAGTCCCGCGCGCCGCTGCTGCTGACGGGCCCCACGGGCGCGGGCAAGTCGCAGCTCGCGAAGCGCATCTACGCGCTGAAGAAGGCGCGCAACCAGGTGACGGGGCCGTTCGTGGACTTGAACTGCGCCACGCTGAGGGGCGACGGCGCCATGTCCACGCTCTTCGGCCACGTGAAGGGCGCGTTCACGGGCGCGGTGGGAGACCGGCCCGGGCTGATGCGGCAGGCGAACGGCGGCGTGCTGTTCCTCGACGAGATTGGAGAGCTGGGCGCGGACGAGCAGGCCATGTTGCTGCGCGCGCTGGAGGACAAGCGGTTCCTGCCGGTGGGCGCGGACAAGGAGGCGGAGAGCGACTTCCAGCTCATCGCCGGGACGAACCGCGACCTCCAACTGGACGTCGAGCAGGGACGGTTCCGCGAGGATCTGCTCGCGCGCATCAACCTGTGGACCTTCCGGCTGCCCGCGCTGCGCGAGCGCCCGGAGGACATCGCGCCCAACCTGCGCTACGAGCTGGATCAGGCCTCCCAGGCGCTGGGCTCGCGGGTGACGATGAGCAAGGAGGCGCAGGAGCACTTCCTGCGCTTCGCCACGTCGCCGGAGGCCCGGTGGAGCGGCAACTTCCGGGACCTCAACGCGGCGGTGCTGCGCATGTCCACCCTGGCGGCCGGCGGGCGGCTGACCCGCGAGGTGGTGGATGAAGAGCTGGAGCGACTGCGGGCGCAGTGGCGGCCGGCTCGCTCGGCGACGACGTCAGCGAACGCGGACGTGCTGGCGGAGGTGATGGGCGAGGCGCGCGCGGCGGCGCTGGATCGGTTCGACCGGGTGCAGCTCGCGGACGTGGTGACGGTGTGTCGCTCCGCGCGCTCGCTGTCGGACGCGGGCCGGACGTTGTTCGCGCAGTCGCGGGCGCAGAAGAAGAGCGTCAACGACGCGGACCGGCTCCGGAAATACCTGGCCCGCTTCGGGCTGACCTGGGCCGAGGTGAGCGGGCGCGACGCGGAGTGACTCCCCCCGGGGGTCCGGCTGGAGGGGCCCACGGGGGAAGGTCCGGCCTCAGCGAAAGGCGTCCGCCACCGACCGGCATCGCGACGTCGCCAGCGCCTCGTCGAGCACCCGGACCTCGCCGGCCCCGGGCGAGGCTGGGACGGGCGCGGATGGTGCCGCTCGCGCGCTTGCGTCGCCCAGCCACGCGGGCGGCACCATGCACTCGACGGTGAGCGGCCCCTCGAACGTCGCGCGCACGCGTCCATCCTTCGTCCGCACCTCGCCCTTCGCCTGTCTGCCGGTGACGGTCAGGGCCAGGGCGCCCTCATCCATCAGCATCGAGGGGCCCTGGGCCTTCTGGTGGTCCACCACCGCGAGGCCCGGCCCCGTCGCCGTCCGCGGGGTGAGCTGCGCGGTGGCGTGCTTCGACTTCAGGAACGTCTCATCCACCGGCATGCGGAAGCGCCAGGTGCTCCCGTCTTCGGCCTGCGCGCTCAACGCGACCCACATCAACGTCACCGGCGGGTCCGCCAGGAAGTCGGCGCTGAAGCGCACGGACGGGGCCGAGTAGGTGCCTTCGTCCGTGCGCACCGTGGCCGCGCCGCGCGGCTGGGGACGCTCCGCCGTGAGGGCTTCGCGCGACACGGCCGGCTCCTCCCTCGGCTTCGCGCAGGCGCCCAGGAGCAGCGCCGCGCTCACCACCGCCTGCCGCATGATCAGCACCCCACCTGCAGGACCATGGCGCTGACAGTGCTGTTGTCGTTCTCCCGCAGCTCATCCACCGTGCCCTGCGGATCCATGTCCAGGTAGATGTAGTACGTGTTGAACGGGAGCGTCGCCGGCACCGTGAAGCCCAGCGAGTAGATGCCCTCCGAGAACGCCCCGAGCGCGTGGTTGAACGTGGCCACCACGTTGGTGGACTCGTAGTAGCCGTTCGGCGGCGCCGTCGGGCTCAGGCGCACGCGCATCGAGTACGACGACACGGCCGCGTTGCCCATGTTGCCCACGTAGAACTTCACGCTCTGCGCCGTGCCTCGACACACCGACCTCGTGCCGGCCGGGTCCAGCGTCTGCGCCACGTCCCCCACCACCCCCATGGCGGACGGCAGCAGGTTCGGCTTCGTCACCGAGTAGCCGTACAGCGTGTTCATGCCCTGCGCGTTCGTGGGCCACAGCGTGGAGGACTCATAGCCCCCTGTCACCAGGTGCGGCGGCGAGGTGCGCAGGACGCTGTGCCCGCCCTCGTGCTTGAAGCCGAAGAAGTGCCCCGCCTCGTGCACGAACGTGCTCCGGCCCGACGTGCCGAACGCATTCCCGGTGCGCGGCGTGAAGTCCAGGTCGCTGGCGATGCAGACGTCCGCCTCGTCGATGCCGTTGCTCCCGATGAAGCACAGCCCCACGACGGAGTACGTCACGCCGTTGTTCCCGTCGATGGCCGCCCGGTCACACAGCCCTATCTCGTTCTGCCCGTCGCGGTGGTCCAGCGAGCAGTCCGTCGCCGGGTTCACGTTGAAGCCCGCGACGATCTGGGACAGGTCGTCCCACTGCCGCAGCCCGTTCCAGTACGCCGTGTTGGTGTTGCCGGAGTCCGGGATGCTGCACCGGTTCCGGTACACGACGGGCCCGCTGTACCACTTCACCGGCGTTCCGTTGCACGTGTCCCACGCGGCCGCGCCCGCCTCCATTCCGCCCAGCACCAGCGCCGCGACGACGCCCACGAGTGTCGTTGTCTTCATGGCGGACCTCATCACGGCTGGCCGGGCGGGACGTCCCGCTCGGGCTGGAGGGGAACGGCGCCCGGCACGGACCGAGCCCCCACGGCGGGCGTCACCGGCACGGACAGCGACGACGCGGTGGCGACGGGCTCCTCGCGGAACGTCCCCGACACGGTGAGCCCGCGCGCGCGCAGGTGGCTCTGGAGCAGCGAGAGGAAGGCCTCGCGCTCCATGCCTTCCGGAGCGGCCTGGCCCCGAGCCTCCGCGCGCAGCGCCGGGCGGGCCCCCATCAGGTCCACCGTCTCGAACACCGGCGCCGTCTGCCGCACCCCCGCCGGGCCCAGGCCGGCCACGAGCCCGCCCTCGGCCCCCACGAGCACCTCGCGGCCGCCCACCGACTCCACGCGGAACGCGTGCTCGTCCAACACCGGCGACAGGCTCCACCCGGTGTTGCGAAGGAAGACCACATAGCGCGCGCCCCGGACGAAGCGGGGCACATGGCTCACCACGAGCTGGCGTCCATCCGGCATCGCGCCGCCGGCCTGCTTGAGGCGCAGCTCCTGGGGCGCCGCCCCCAGGTGCGCCCGCACGTTGCCCAGCGTCACCACCGTCCACGGGCCCGTGCGCGGCGAATACTCACCGCGCACGTCGGTGACCTCTCCCTCCACCACGGAGGCCGTCTGGTCGAACAGGCCGAGCAGGCTGTCCACCGCGCGCGGCGGCCGGAGCGCGGCGTCCGCGGCCAGGGGCGTGTCCTGTCGCGCGGGGGCTTCGTCCCCGCTGGCGGCACTGCATCCCGTGAGTCCCAGCAGGAGCAGCGCGACCCGCGCGCGCCCCTCCCTTCCGAACGTCGTCCATGGCCTGCCCACGCGCATCACGTCCGCTCCCTTCGTGTCGTCAGTGGATGAGATAGAAGGCGTCCTGGCGCGGCACGAAGAACCGCCAGCCTTCGTCCGTCAGGTACGCCGGATCTTCCTGCATCACCGCCACCTGCTGCCCGCCCCACTCCGGCACGGCGGTGGTGGTGCTGAGCTCGACCGCGAGGTACGAGCCCTTGCGCAAGAGCCGGGGCGCCTCCGTCCGCGACGCCGCGCGGAAGTCGATGGAGGCCCCCAGCCCATGGCCCTGCGCGCCCAGCGGGTGGCTGTAGACCTTCGCCTCGATGCCCCGCTCCTTCATCTCCGCCATCGTCGCCTCGTAAACGTCCGCCGACGAGCGCCCCGGCCGCGACGCGCGCAGCATCAACGCATCCTGCAGCGCGTGCGTGTTCGCCAGCGCGCGCTTCAGCCCCTCGGGCGCGTCCTGTTCACCTTCCTTCAGCACGTACGCCATCTTCTGCCAGTCCGTGCTGAGGCCCAGCGCCGTGACGCCGAAGTCCACGTGCAAGAGGTCCCCGCGCTGGATGACCACCGCCTCGTCCGCCACCGCCAGGAAGCCCCGGGAGAAGCCGTCCTTCATGCCCTGCCGCTGCAGGCGCAGGTCCGGCTGGAACCACGTGCCCACGCGCGCCTCGAAGAGCGCGTCATAGAGCCAGCGGCGCACGTCCCCCACCGTCGTCTTGCCGGGCACCACCACCTCGTTGGAGAGCGCCCGCTTCACCAGCGACTCCGTCAGCGCCACCAGGCCGCGGTAGGGCTCAAGCTCGCCGGGCAGCCGCGTGTCCAGGTACTCCTCGATGAGCGGCGCCGCGCTCACGAACCGCGCCTCCGCGGCGGGCCCCAGCGCCTCCACCAGCCACTTGTAGCTGTCGTGCGTGAGGCCGCGCGTCACACCCCGCCGCCCGTCCATGGCCAGCGCGATGGTGCGCGGGTGGTAGCGCGCGTCCAGGTCCGCGAGCGCCTCCGCCTGCTTGCGCTCCACCGGCGGCGTCTCGAAGAAGCGCGACACCGCCTCCGTGGCGTAGCCCGTCAACGCGACCTTCTGGAGCCCCGCCTCGCCCGCGTCCACGAAGACGAACACGTCGCGGTTGCCCGCGTAGGGGATGGGCGGCGCGACCCAGGACGTCAGCGGGTCGTCGTGGAACTCCTCGTTGACCACCACCCACATGCCCACGCCGTGCCGGCGCATCATGTCCAGCAGCAGCCCGTGGCGCTCCTTCAGCCAGGCCTCGCGCAGGGCCCGCTCCTGGGACGGCGGCGGCACGGGCGAGGACGCGGGGACGGCGGTGTCGCGCACGGGCGCGGTGGCGCACGCCACCAGGCAGCCCAGGCTCAGGGCGGGCAGAAGGACTCCACGCCAACGCTTCATCATGTCGGGAACTCCGGGTCGGGAAGAAGGCCGAGCAGCGTAGCGCGCCCCAAAAACCGAAGCCCCCCGCCCCCGGAACCCATGGGGTCCGGGAACGGAGGGCCTGGGGCGCATCCCACCTGCTCACCCGCTCGGGTGGCCTTGCTCCTTCACGCTTCCGGGTCCCCGTCCCCCCCGGTCCGGGACACCTGGAACCCGTCAGGCCTCACGGCCGGCGAGTCCACTGGAAGCGGCGGCCCTCCCCCGAAGGCCGCGTGGAGCGCGGACACCCAACCGCGCGCGCCGTTACCTCAGTAGCTGGCGACCCAATCCAGGTCGCTTTCCTCAAAGTCATGGGGTGAGGCCTCACCTTCGTACCGGGAGGCCTCGTCCCCGTCCCCCTCTTCTTCGTGGGCCCGGGATTCCCCCTCCCAGGCCGCGTCTTCCGGCCGCACTCCCGCGCCCCCGTTGGAACCGGGCGCCCACAGCGCGCCGTCCCCCTGGCTCCACGCTTCGATGCGGTACATCGCGTCCCCCCGGGTGCGGTGTCATCCGTCCACCCCCGCCGCCCTCGCCACGCCGCGCCTCGATAATTAGACGCCGACCGAAAAAATCCTTGGGTCGCGCATGCCTCATTTCAGGAACCGGCCCCCCTGCCGCAGCGCGAGCGCCCGGATTCCGGCCTCCTCGCTCCACCCCGGCTCCCCTCGGCGGGCCACGGCCTCGAAGGCCTCCGCCGCCGGGACCGGGCGCCCCAGGGCCCGGAGCACCAGGGCCCTGTTCCACAGGGCCTGGGGATGGTCCGGTATCCGACGCAGCACGCCTTCGAGCAGCTCCAGGGCGCCCCGCAAGTCCCCCGCCGCCATCGCCACCACGGCCCGGTCGTTGTCCAGGTCCACCGACGGCGCGCTGCGCGCCAGGAAGTCCGCGGCCTGACGCAGCTCCCCACGCACGAGGTAGGCCGCCGCGATGCCGTGCAGGTCCCCCCGCGCCTCCAGCGCCGCCAGCGCCCGCAGGGACACCGGCGGTTCCGCCGCCGGGTCCGCCCCGTCCCCCGTCCGGACGGGGACGTAGGGGAGGTAACGGTCCGCGGCCGGGTACGCGATGCGTGCCTCCAGCTCCCGCGCGGGCGCATCCGCCCGCCACACGTCCGGCGGCCGGAAGCCATCCCCGGTCAGCACCGCGGCGAGCGCCCCCAGCCCCATGGCCGCCACCGCCCCCAGCGCCTGCAACCATCGGCCGCGCGGAAGGCGGATGCGGGACGGCGCGCGAAGGGTCGCGGGCGGAGGCGGCGCGTCGTTGTGGGCCACCGCGCCACAGAGGGCCTGCACGCTGAGCATCTCCAGTTGCATGGCGTCGTGCAGTCCGCTGGCGCACGCGCGGCAGAGGGCCAGATGGCGCCGGAAGTGCTCCTCGTCCCCCGACTCCAGCTCCCCATCGAGGAACCGGTAGAGCTTCTTGCACCAGAGGTCCATCAAGCGTCAGGGCCCGGAGTCGGGCGGCCGCCTCCCGTCCCTTGCGAAACGCGAGCGAACCCAAACCTTGGTGGATTCCGCTGCCAGCGTTCGAGGCCGGTTGTCCGTCTGCCCCCCGGGGAGGAGCAGGCGGCCAGGGCCCGCGCGTCAGCGGCGCGTGCGGGGGCGCACGGACGTCCCGCCGGCGCGGCTGGTGCGCGGGCAGGGCAGGCGCGGCACGCTCACGG
>JAFADT010000454.1 GCA_023424585.1 Pseudomonadota bacterium | reverse complement strand
CCGTGGAGCCCTGCACCGTCGTCAGCATGAGCGCCTCGGCCAACATCCAGGTCAACAGCGGCGGCGCGTTCATCACCCAGGGAACGCAGGCGAAGCCGGTGCGCATCGAGGCCGCGGACTCCGGACGGCCCTGGGGGCAGTTGCTGATCAACCCGGGCGGCTCCGCGCGCCTGACGTGGACGACGCTGTCCCGGGGCGGCGATCCGTCCACCGCCGCCGCCACCGTCCGCGTGCGCGCGAGCACGGACCTTCCCGGCAGCCGGCCGTTGTTCGTGGACCACGTCACCATCGAGGCGTCCTCCGGCCCTGGCGTGCTCATCAATGGCACCGCCGGCTTCGCGGAGGGCTCCACCGCGCTGACCATCACCCGCTCCGGCAGCACCTCCAGCCCGCAGCCCATGGCCGTCAACCCCAACGCGCTGGGCACCCTGCCGTCAGGCACGTACACGGGCAACCGCGAGGACGCCATCCTCGTCGGCCCCAGCGTCGCGTCCGCGACCATCTCCTACCTGGGCGGCGACGCGACCCTGCGCGACCTGGGCGTGCCGTACCACCTGGAAGGCCTCACGGTGGGCAACCACGACACCGCCGCGACGCTCACGATTGAAGCGGGCGCCGAGCTGCGCTTCGACCCGGGCAGCCGGCTGCTCGTCTATGACGGCAAGAGCGCGCTCATCGCCGCCGGCACCCAGGCCCGGCCCGTCATCTTCACCTCCGCGCAGGCCACGCCCGCCGCGGGAGACTGGGCCGGCCTGCGCTTCGACGGAACGAACCCCGCCGACCGGCTGGAGTTCATCCGCGTGCGCTACGCGGGCGGCCCCTGCCTGTGCTCCAGCTTCGGCTGCAACTACCTGCCCCCCTCCTTCGACGTGAGCTCCGCCATCCTCCTCTTCGAGGAGCCCGCCACGCCGTTCATCGCCGGCGCCTCCATCGAGGACAGCGCGGGGCACGGCATCCTGCGCGGCTGGAACGGCTCGGACGCCGTGGGCTTCCTGGAGACGAACACCTTCGCGCGCATCCAGGGATGCACGCAGACGACGCCCAGGGACACCGGGGGCCGCTGCCCCAACGACCCACCCTGCCCCCGCGCGCAGTGAGGCGTTACGGGACGAGCCGCTTGAAGAAGAGGACCGTGGGGTGCAGCGCACCGTCGGTGTGCCGCGCCCAGTCGGGGATCTCTCCGACGCGCTGCCACTGGAAGTGCTGGTAGACGGCCTCCGCCTTCGACCCCGCCAGCGTGTCGAGCACCAGCAGGGTGCGCCCCGCGCCCCGGGCGTACTGCTCGACCTCCTGGAGCAGCCGCGACGCGAGCCCCTGTCCCCGGGCCCGCGAGTGCACGAGCAGCTTCTGCACCTCCGCGCGGTGCAGCCCGTTGGGCCGCAGGGACGGCGCCAGCTGCACGGTGCCGTCGATGCGCCCGTCCACCTCCGCGACCCAGAGCACCAGCCCCGGGCCCAGCGCCGCGAGCACGCCCCGCCAGTACTCCGCCGCCGCCTCCAGGGTGAGCGGCGGCAGGAAGCCCACCGACGCGCCTCCGTCCACGGAGTCGACGAGCAGCTCGGCCAGCGCCTGCCGCTCCTCGGGGGTCGCCTGTTCGAGTCTCCGGATGGAAATCATCCCCGCCAGTCTAGCGGCTCAAGGCGCGGCGGGCTTCGGGGGCTTCGGCGCGGGCGTGACCCGCGCGCCGGTGAAGCGCAGCAGCTCGTCCATGAGGAGGCGGCGGCCCCGCTCCGGCCGCTCCAGGTGCACGAAGTGCGTCGCTCCCGGGAGCACCACGGCCTTCACGCTGGCCGCGTGGACCAGGTGCTCCTGGAGGCGGGTGACGTCCTCCGGGCGGCTCCAGAAGTCGTTCTCCGCGCGCAGGAGGAGCACCTTCGCGGTGATGGACGCCCCATCCCAGAGCTGCCGGCCGGTGGCCAGGTAGAAGCTGTCCTCCAGCGCCCCGCACGGCGCCCGGAAGGCGAACGGCGTGCGCGAGGGCCCCAGCGGATCACTCGCGAGCGCCTCGCGCTGGAACGACGCCGCCACCTCCGGGTCCCGCCACTTCGCCCGCGCCTCCTCCTCCGCGGGCAGCTGCCGGTCCCACACCGCCATCAGCGACGCGCCCGTGTTCCACCGGTACGCGCCGACGCCCGCCGCGTTGAACTGCCCCGGCCGCTTCGGATCCTCGAAGTCCGTGCCCCGCCCCAGCACCTGGTGCTCCGCGCTGCCCGCGTACAGCGCGTTGAGCATCACCAGGTGGCTGACGTTGTCCGGATGGAGGCTGGCGTACATGCCCGCCCAGTGCCCTCCCGTGGCCCAGCCCACGAGCCCCACGCGGCGCTGACCCGTGCGCGCCTTCACCCAGGCCACCACCGCGTGCACGTCCTGGACGACCTCGTGCGAGCCCACCAGCGGCCGGCCCTTCGCGGGCGTGCTCATGGCCAGGGGCCGCGTGGAGCCGCCGTAGCCGCGCGCGTCCATGAGGTACACCGCGTGCCCCGCGCGGGCGAGCTCCGCCGCGATGGAGCCCCCCTCCACCGGCAGGTCGAACGAGGCCCGCCCCGGCACCCGCGCGCCGTGCAGGAGGATGAGCGGCGGCAGGTTGGCCACCTGCATGCCCGGGTCCTTCACCTCGCGGACGGACACCTCGATGCCCTCCTCCGACGGCACCAGGAACTCCGCGCGCGTCACCTCCGCCCGAGCGCCGGCGCCGAACAACACGCCCAGCAACACCCAGGTCCGGACCACGGCCGCGCCTTCGCGATGCATGCCCACCTTGCCCTCCTGCTCCAGGGGTCGAGCGCGATCCTGCCAGGAGCCGCGCACCGGCACACCTGCCGCCGTGTCCGCCCATGCAGCTCCTGCCGTCCGAGCAAGCACCGCAGGCCCCCGCGCGCCGGGGACACGCGAGGCTCGCCGTCCTCGACGCCCGCGCCCATGGGGGGATTGGCCTTCATCTCACGGGGAAGGAAGGGTCCGTTTCGCGCGGCGTGGAGGGGCCCATCGCGAAACGGATGGCGCATCGGCCGCGCGTGTGGTGTCTCTTCCGGCACGGGCACATGCACGGCCCGCCCTGGAGGTCACCCCGCCATGCAGGACGTCGACATCAAGACCGCGGATGGAGTGATGGACGCGAAGCTGTTCCAGCCGGAGGGCTCGGGGCCGTGGCCGGCCGTCATCATGATTCCGGATGCCTTTGGCATCCGGCCCGTCTTCGAGGACATGGCCCGGCGCCTGTCCAGGTCCGGCTACGTCGTGCTGATGCCCAACGTGTTCTACCGGGACGGCTCCACCTCGAAGCTGGAGCTCCAGGGCTCCTTCGCGGACGAGGCGTTCCGCAAGCGCCTCTACGGCCTCATGGGCTCGCTGACGCCGGAGCGGCTGAAGCTGGACGCGGGCGCGGAGCTGGACTTCCTCGCCCGGCAGCCCTCCGTGAGGGGCCCGAAGGCGGGCGTGGCCGGCTACTGCTTCAGCGGCGGCATCGCGGTGCGCATGGCCGCGGACTTCCCGGAGCGCATCGGCGCGGCGGCGTCCTCCCACGGCGGGCGCCTGGCCACGGACGCGCCCGACAGCCCCCATCGGCTGGTGAACAAGGTGAAGGCCGAGCTGTACTTCGGCCACGCGGACAACGACAGCTCCATGCCGGCGGACGCCATCCGCGCGCTGGAGGCCGCGCTGAAGGACGCGGGCGTGAAGTACCGCTCGGAGCTCTACCCCGGCGCGCAGCACGGCTACACCGTCCCGGGCACGGGCGCGTACAACGCGGAGGCCGCGGAGACGCACTGGACGCGGCTCGTGGACCTGTTCGACCGCACGCTGAAGGCCTGAGCGCGAGCCCGATGTCCGACGTGCGGCAGCGGGTGTTCTCCATCTTCGGCGGCTCGGTGGGAAACCTCATCGAGTGGTACGACTTCTACGTCTACTCGGCGTTCTCGCTGTACTTCGCGCAGGCGTTCTTCCCGGACGCGGACCCGCTGGTGCGGCAGCTCAACACCGCCGGCGTGTTCGCGCTGGGCTTCCTCATCCGGCCGGTGGGCGGCTGGGTGATGGGGCTCTACGCGGACCTCCGGGGCCGCCGGTCCGCGCTGACGCTGTCCGTCACGCTGATGTGCCTGGGCTCGCTGGTCATCGCCGTGTGCCCCACGTACGCGCGCATCGGCGTGGCGGCGCCCGTCGTGCTGATGCTCGCGCGGCTGCTCCAGGGGCTCTCGCTGGGTGGCGAGTACGGCACCAGCGCCACCTACCTGAGCGAGGTGGCCACCTCCCGCCACCGGGGCTTCTACAGCTCGTTCCAGTACGTCACGCTCATCCTGGGGCAGCTGCTCGCCACGCTGACGCTGCTGGTGTTGCAGCGGCTGCTCCTGACGGGCCCGCAGCTGGAGGCCTGGGGCTGGCGCATCCCGTTTGGCATTGGCGCGGGGCTGGCCATCCTCGGCTTCTACCTGCGGCGCCACATGGTGGAGACGGAGGCCTTCACCCGCGAGGCCGCGAAGCCGTCCGAGCACCACCCCATGCGGGAGCTGTCGCGCCACCCGAAGGAGATCGCCGTCGTGGTGGGGCTCACGATGGGTGGGACGCTGGCCTTCTACACATACACGGTCTACATGCAGAAGTTCCTGGTGAACTCCGTGGGGCTGACGCGCGACGAGGCCACGCTCATCTCCGCGGGCTCGCTGTTCCTCTACATGCTGCTCCAGCCGGTGCTGGGGCTCGTCTCCGACAAGGTGGGGCGCAGGCCGGTGCTGATGGGGTTCGGCGTCCTGGGCACGCTGTGCACGGTGCCGCTGCTCACCGCGCTGACGCGGACGCGGGACGCCTTCACCGCGTTCATGCTGGTGCTCGCGGCGCTGGTCATCCTCTCCGGGTACACGTCCATCAACGCCGTGGTGAAGGCGGAGCTGTTCCCCGCGCGCATCCGCGCCCTGGGCGTGGGGCTGCCCTACGCGCTGACGGTGTCCCTCTTCGGCGGCACCGCCGAGTACGTGGGCACGCGCCTGAAGCTGGCAGGGCGCGAGCCCTGGTTCTTCTGGTACGTCACGGCGTGCATCTTCTGCTCGCTGCTCGTCTACACGGTGATGCCGGACACGCGGCGCCACAGCCGCATCGACACGGCCTCTTGAGGCGCCGGGGACTGCCTGTCGCGGGCGGGACGTGCTAGACGCGCGGCCCCCATGACGGCTCAACTCCTGACGCTTCCCCTCCTGCTCCTCCTGGGCCAGGCCCCTGAAGCCACCACGTCCACCGAGCCACCCTTCCAGGCGCGCCTGTCCTTCCAGGCCGCCGACGAGGACGTCGATGCGGAGGGCTCGAGCACGGCCTTCCACGCGGCACTGGAAGGACACACGCCGGAGCTCGCGTCGGGCCTGCGCGCGGAGGCCACGCTGTCGTTCTTCCTCTCCACGCCGTACACCCCGGGCATCGTCTTGCAGGACTTCGGCAGCAACCTGCGGCTGCGCTACCGGCCCTCGGGCTGGGAGAGCGGAGAGGGCCTCGTCGTGGCGGTCCACCCCGTGAGCACGTCGCGGCTCCATATGGGCTTCACCTGGCCGGTCACCTGGGAACGGCAGGCCTTTCCCCGCCGCTCCGGGGTTCCGACCGGGAGCGAGTCCGCGCTGGAGCTGCGCCTGTCCCGGCGGCACTGGGATGCCTTCGTGGCACTCAAGTCCGCCAACATGCTCGATGACCTGAGCCTGAACGTCTCACGCCGCTACGCCCTGCTCGCGGGCGGCTTCGTGGACGTCGCGCCCGAGCTGCGACTGGCCGCGAAGGGGACCGCGTTCAACCGGGGACCGATCCCCTCCGCCGCGGAGGTCGGCTACGAAGTGCACGCTCCCGTGTACGGAGCTTCGCTGGGCGCGGCCTGGCACCGGGGTGCGCCCGTGGGGAACAACGTGGACCTCGCGCTGTACCAGGACGACCCGACCTTCTTCGAGCGCTTCTTCCAGCCGGAGACGTACCCGGGAGGCTTCGGCGCGTCGGTGTCGCTGGAGGGCAGCCTCGTATCCCAGGGGCTGTTGAATCCGGACGGCTTCATGGAGCGGACCATGCAGACGGGGGGCGCGGGAGCCTTGGAGGCGCGGGTGAAGCAGGGCTTCTGGCGCGCGCACGCGCTGGCCTATGTCCGCACGCTCTCCTTCACCCAGGGGGACGTCCCCGGGTTCCCTCCGTACCGGGCCTTCCCGCGCGACTCGGAGACCCGCGCGGAGGTGTCCGCCACCCTGAGCAGCGACTACCACCTCCAGGACTGGGGGCTGACGCCCGGGCTGCTCGTGCGCATCACCCGCCCCGCCTCACTTCGGAACGCGCCGGTGCTCCCCACGGACCGCCACTACACCGCTGTGTTCCAGCGGCCCAACGTGATCAGCCTCCTGCCCGAAGGCGACGACCCGGGGCTGGTGGTGACCGTGAAGGCCACGGCCCGCTGGGACCTGGGGGCCATCGTCGGCGTGCTGGCGGAGGTCTCCTACGCGCACGACCCGAACCGGACCCTCTTCGAGGATGACGTCACGGGCATGGCCCAGCCCGTTCGCCAGCCCGCGAACGCCGTGGGCGCCAACGTGCTGCTCCAAGCGCGCTTCTGACGCTGGAAGTCAGGACGGGGGCGATTGGCGTCCGCGCGCGACTGGGTGCGAGGATGGCGCTCTGCCCACCATGCCCCCTGCTTCCCCCCGTCCCCTCCCCGAGGCCGTCGCGACCGACGCCCCCGTCGTCCCGCTCGTCCAGCCCGCCGCCCGGCTCATGGCCCACGCGGCGGCGTGGCTGATGCTGGTGGGCCTGCTCACCGGCGGCTACGTCTCCGCGGCCATGACGGGCAAGGTGCCCGCGGATCCGCACATGGCGCTCGCCGCGCACCTGAACGCGCTGATGGGCACGTTCTTCCTCCTGGGCGTCGCGTGGACCCTGCCCATGCTGCGCTATGGCCCCGCGGGCCAGCGGCGCCTGGCCTGGGCGGTCATCGTGGCCAACTGGGCCAACTGGGGCATCACCTGCGTGAAGGCGTGGCTGCGCGTGTCCGGCGTGGACCTCATCGGACAGCCCACCAACGACGCCGTGTTCGGCGCGCTCACGGTGTCGGTGGTGCTCCCCGCGCTCGTCGCCGCTGGCGCGTGGGTGTATGGCTTCCGCCGCGCCGGGGCGCGCTGAGATCAGGGCGCGGTAGGGGTGAGCGCGATGTCGGCGTTCGCCGGTGCCACCTCCGGAGCGCTGGCCCCCCAGACAGCCATCATTCGCGGGCACCGCGCTGGCTATAGTCCCCCGCCCGATGAAGAAAGCACGCGCCGCGCGCCTCACCCTGGATGACTTCCTCCCCTATCGCCTGTCGGTCGCGGACAACGTCGTGAGCCAGCGCATCGCGCGCGTCTACGCGGCCGAGGACGGCCTCTCCACCCAGGAGTGGCGCCTCATCGCCGTGCTGGGCGAGGACGGGGAGCGCTCGCAGCTGGAGCTCGTCCGGCGCACGCGGATGGACAAGGTGCCGGTGAGCCGCGCCGCGCGCTCGTTGGAGGAGCGCGGCCTGGTGCGGCGCGCCACGAGCCAGAGCGACGCCCGCTCGCGGCGCCTGACGCTGACCGCCTCGGGGCGCAGGCTCTACCAGCGGGTGGCCCCCGCCGCGCTCGACGCGGAGGCGGAGGTGCTCGCGGAGCTGTCGTCTGCTGAACGCGCGGTGCTGCGCTCGCTGCTGGAGCGCGTGGAGCGCGCCGCCATCCGGGCGCTCAAGCCTGGCCCCTGAGCCTTGCCGCGTTGGTTACATCTGTTACTATTTCGGGCGCCATGGAAAACGTCCGCCACCTGACAGGCTTTGGGAACGAGCACACATCGGAGGCTGTCCCCGGTGCGCTTCCAGTGGGCCAGAACACGCCCCAGCGCGTCGCGTTCGGCCTCTACGCCGAGCAGCTCTCCGGCACCGCGTTCACCGCGCCGCGCGGCGTGAACCGGCGCACGTGGCTGTACCGGCTGCGGCCCAGCGCGGGCCACCCGGCGTACCGGCAGGTGGACGCCCGCACGCTGAAGAGCGGACCGTTCCGGGAGGTGCCGCCCTCGCCCAACCGCCTGCGCTGGAGCCCCACCCCGCTGCCCACCACGCCCACCCCGTTCGTGGACGGCCTGTTCACGCTGGGCGGCAACGGCTCCCCATCCGAGGGCGCGGGCGCGGCGGTGCACCTCTACGCGGCGACGGTGTCCATGACGGACACGGCGTTCTTCAACGCGGACGGCGAGCTGCTCATCGTCCCGCAGACGGGGGCGCTGCGCATCGTCACGGAGCTGGGCGTGCTGGAGGTCCCGCCCGGCTACGTCGCGCTGATCCCCCGCGGCATGCGCATGCGGGTGGAGCTGCCCGGGGGCCCCTCGCGCGGCTACGTCTGTGAGAACTACGGCGCGGGGTTCCGGCTCCCGGAGCTGGGGCCCATCGGGTCCAACGGCCTGGCCAACCCGCGCGACTTCGTGGCGCCGCACGCGGCGTATGAGGACGTGGAGCGCCCCACCCGCCTGGTACAGAAGTTCCAGGGGAACCTCTGGGAGACGACGCTGGACCACTCGCCGTTCGACGTCGTGGCCTGGCACGGCAACAACGTGCCGTACACGTACGACCTGGCGCGCTTCAACACCCTCAACACGGTGAGCTTCGACCACCCGGATCCGTCCATCTTCACCGTGCTCACGTCGCCCAGCGACACGCCGGGGACGGCGAACTGCGACTTCGTCATCTTCCCGCCCCGGTGGATGGTCGCGGAGCACACCTTCCGGCCGCCCTGGTTCCACCGCAACGTGATGAGCGAGCTGATGGGCCTGGTCCACGGCGTCTACGACGCCAAGGCGGACGCGTTCCTGCCCGGCGGTGCGTCGCTGCACAACTGCATGAGCGCCCACGGCCCCGACCGCAAGACATACGAGGCGGCCGTCGCCGCGGAGCTGACGCCGAAGAAGATCGACAACACGCTCGCCTTCATGTTCGAGACCCGCTGGGTCATCGCGCCCACGCGCCAGGCCATGGAGAGCGCCGCCCTCCAGAAGGACTACGACGCGTGCTGGGCGGACCTGCCCAAGGCGAACCTGTCCTCCACGGGGGGCGGCCAGCCGTGAAGCTCGCCTCGCTCCACGCGGGAAGGGACGGGCGGCTCGTCGTCGTGACGAGGGACCTGTCCCGGCAGGCGGACGCGTCCGCCATCGCGCCCACGCTCCAGGCCGCGCTGGATGACTGGGACCGCCACGCGCCGGCCCTGCGAGCGCTGTCGGAGCGGCTGGAGCGCGGCGAGGTACCGGGAGCGCTCTTCGACCCCACCCGGTGCGCGGCGCCCCTGCCCCGCGCCTACCAGTGGGCGGACGGCTCCGCGTACGTGAACCACGTGGAGCTGGTGCGCAAGGCGCGTGGCGCGGAGCTCCCGCCCTCCTTCTGGACCGACCCCTTGATGTACCAGGGCGGCTCCGACGGCTTCCTGGGGCCGTGCCAGCCCATCCCGCTCGCCGACGAGGCGTGGGGCTGCGACCTGGAGGGCGAGGTCGTGGTGGTGACGCGCGACGTGCCGCTGGGCGCCACGCGCGAGCAGGCGCTGGGCGCGGTCGTGCTGGTGGGGCTGGTCAACGACGTGTCGCTGCGCAACCTCATCCCGGGGGAGCTGGCGAAGGGCTTCGGCTTCTTCCAGTCCAAGCCCGCGTCGGCGCTCTCGCCGGTGTTCGTCACGCCGGACGAGCTGGGCCCCGCGTGGCGGGAGGGCAAGCTGCACCGGCGCCTGGAGGTCTTCCTCGACGGCGAGCCCTTCGGCCGCGCGGACGCGGGCGTGGACATGACCTTCGACTTCGGCGCGCTGGTGGCGCACGCGGCGAAGACGCGCTCGCTGGGCGCGGGCAGCCTCATCGGCTCCGGCACCGTGTCCAACCGGGGACCGGACGGCGGCCCCGGCAAGCCCGTGCGGGACGGCGGCGCGGGCTACTCGTGCATCGCGGAGGTGCGCGTGGTGGAGACGCTGCGCGACGGCGCGCCCCGGACGCCCTTCCTCAAGCGCGGCAACCGGGTGCGCATCGAGATGCGGGACGACGCGGGGGCCAGCATCTTCGGCGCCATCGATCAGGTGGTCGGAGGGTAGGCGGGGAAAAGGAGTCCCTGCGCCGCGGGCACGGGTGCGTCTTCGGCGTGCTCGCCCTGGAGAGCGAGCCGGTGGACCCGCGGCGGTGACTCAGTAATTGAACTGGAGCTGGAGGCGCGTCACGTGTCCCTGCTCCTGTTCATACGGGTAGCGCGAGGAGGTGCGGTCCGCGATGACGTAGGCCGCCGTCAGCTCCAGGGCCTTCCATGGCTGCCACTCCGCGCCCAGCTCCAGCTCGCGCACGTCGTAGCGGGGCGCGTTGGTCTCGAACTTCTTGCCGCCCTGGTAGAGCGTGCCGCGCACGTAGGGGATGAGCGACACGCCCACCACGCCATCCAGCTTGTACATGAGCTGCGCGTAGCCGCCCTGGAGGTCGCGGCTGTCGATGCGCAGCGCCTCGTCCGGACCCGAGCCCAGCGACGGCCCACGCCCCAGGTTGTATTCCGCCAGGAAGCCCAGGGGCTGCGGGTAGATCATCAGGCTGACGATGGCGCGGGCATCCACCAGGTTGGGGCCGCGCGCGAGCGCATAGGCCGCTTCGTCGCGCGGGGACGCGCCGAGGTTGAAGCGGCCGTAGTAGCCGCCCGCGCCGACCTCCACGTACTGGGAGCCGAAGAGGAACGGCCAGGTGACGCGCGCGACGGCGTGGGGGCTGTTGTTGCGCTCGGCGCGGTTGGCCGTCTGGCCGTTGTAGACGCCCAGGCCGACGACACCATAGTCGCCAGAGCCCTTGAGGCCGCTGTCGACGAGGAACTGGAAGCGCTCGCGGATGTGCGCGGGCGCCCAGTAGAAGAACACGCCCAGGTCGCGCTCGTCCTTCAGCGCGCTGTTGATGGCGTCGTTGCGATCCAACGCCAGGCGGTTCTGGCTGGACTGGAGGTTCTCGAAGCCGAAGGGCACCTTCGACTGGCCCACGCGGAAGCGGAACTCCTTCGCCGTGTCGACGAAGATGTCCGCGTACCAATCCCGCATGAGGGTGACGTTGTACTGGTCACCGATGACGGAGGCGAAGTCCGGCTGAAGGTAGACGGACACGTGCGGGTGCACGTCCCCGGAGATGACCAGCCGCGCGCGGCGGATGCCAAAGCCGGTGTCCTTGCCCAGGAAGCGGTCGCCCTGCTCGTTGATGAGCGAGTCGTTCACCCGGAAGCTGGGCAGCCGGTTGTAGCGGACCTGCGTGTAGCCCCGGAGGCGGAGCGTCTCGTACCAGGGCTTGTCCTTCTTTTTCTTCTCCTCCTCGGGAGGCGGCAGCGCGGCAGCGGGCACGGGCGTGGAGGGCTCCGCGGGCGGCGGGGCTTCCCCGGTGGGGGCGGACCCGGGCGGAGTCTCCTGGGCCAGCGCCAGGGCGGAGGAGGAGAAGAACAGCGCGGTACCAGCCAGCAGGGCCTGAAGGACGGAGCGGTGGGACGAGGCGAAGGTCATGGGTCGGAGGAACCGGGCGGGGAACGGGGAGGGACCCGCCCGGTCCCGAAGTGACACCCCCGTTACAGAAGAGCGCGGCCAACCGCCACACAGCGCCCCCGGATGTTGCGACGCCGTCACCGGCGCGGTCGCCCTGTCACGGGAACGAGCGAATCACGTCACACATTCGTGACCCCCTCTACCGAGTCATTTCGCGGGGTTGGCCCGGAATCAGCGGGGCGAGGCAACCGGCGTGACACGCCCGCGACAATCCCCCTCGAGCGGCGTTCGTCCGCTCCCCGGTCGCCGTCCGCCCGGGCCCGCACCGGGTGTCCCCGTCACCCGCGAGAAGCGACATGACCACGATTGGAAAGCCCGGTTCGCGCACCCCCTCGTCCCCCGTGAGCGCGCAGCCGGCGAAGGCGCCCGCCACTGCGAAGCCCAGCGCGGTGAAGACCGCCGTCGCCCAGCGGATGAAGGACGGCTTCGACGCGGCCCCGCGGACGGGCAGCGCGCCCCGGCCCGTGCTGTCCGCGGAGCTCCGCTCCGGTGAGGGCGCGGCGGGCATCGGGGCCGCGGCGGGTCAGGC
>JAFADT010000766.1 GCA_023424585.1 Pseudomonadota bacterium | reverse complement strand
GCGCCCCGCGACTGGCAGCGCTTCCGCTCCCTCTTCCCTCCGGGCGCCCAGCGCATCCCGCTGACGAAGCCCCGGGGCGCCACCACGCTGGCGGCCCGCGCCATCACCCCGGATGACGACGTGACGTAAGGCCAGGAGGCCACCGCCACGCACGGCTTCTTCGACAAGGAGATCGCACGCCTTCGGCGGCCTGGTGCAGGTCATGAGCACCGACGAGGCGCGCGGCGCGCAGGGCGGGTCGCCCATCGCCAAGGGCGTCAACAGCCTCCAGCGCTTCAACGACGGCCAGCGCTGGTGGGTGATGAACATCTTCTGGAGGGACGAGCCCACCGCCGGACTCCAGATGCCCAAGGACCGCCCCCGGAAGGAGCCTCCGCCGCACCAACGAAGAGGGCCGGGTCCCGGAGCGCGCATCCCGCGCGACCCGTGCCCGGCCCTCCCGTGCTGCCAGCCCTTCAGGCCTCAGCCTTCCGAGCCGGGCTCGCCTTCAGAGCCCGACGGCGCCTCCGAGCCGGGAGCGCCCGCCGGAGCGGCCTCCTCCACTGGCGCGGCCTCCGAGGACGCCGCGGCGCCGGATGCCTCCACCGGCGAGGTGGACTCCGTCTCCTCCTCGGACTCCTCGCCCTCCGGCAGCTTGGAGATGGCCATCACCTTCTCCTCGCCGTTCTCCAGCGCGATGAGGCGCACGCCCTGCGTGTTGCGGCCGATGACGGAGATCTCCTTCACCTTCATGCGGATGAGCATGCCGCCGTTGGTGACGAGCATCACCTCGTCGCTGTCCTTCACCTGCACCACGCCCACCACGCGGCCGTTCCGCTCGGTGGTCTTGATGTCGATGATGCCCTTGCCGCCGCGGCCCTGCTGCCGGTACTCGCTGCCTTCCGTGCGCTTGCCGTAGCCGTTCTCCGTGACCGTGAGGATGGCGCTGCTCTGCTCCGCCGGCGCCTGCCCCTCCTCGGGCTCCTTGTCCAGGAGGTCCGCGCCCACCACCTCGTCGCCCTCCTCCAGCGTGATGCCCTTCACGCCGTAGGCCTGACGGCCCATGGAGCGCACATCCTCTTCCTTGAAGCGGATGCTCATGCCCGCGGCCGTGGACAGGAGGATGTCCTTGGTGCCGTCGGTGATCATCACGCCCACCAGCTCGTCGCCCTCGTCGATGCCCAGCGCGATGATGCCGCTGGCGCGGACGCTCTCGAACGCGCTCAGGTCCGTGCGCTTCACCACGCCCTTCTTCGTGACGAAGAAGACGTAGCGGTTCTCCGGGAAGTCGCGCGTCACCAGCACCTGCGCCAGCCGCTCCCCCTCCCCGAACTGCACCAGGTTCACGATGGCCTTGCCGCGCGACGTGCGGCTGCCCTGCGGAATCTGGTGCACCTTCAGCGAGTACAGCTTGCCCTTCGTGGTGATGGGCATGAGGTACGCGTGCGTGCTAGCCACGAACACCTTGGTGACGAAGTCGTCCTCCTTCGTCCCCGCGCCCGTCTTGCCACGCCCACCGCGCTTCTGCGCCCGGTACTCCGACAGCGGCGAGCGCTTCACGTAGCCCGTGTGCGACAGCGTGACCACCATCGTCTCTTCCGCGATGAGGTCCTCGCTGGTGATTTCATCCACCGCGCCGGTGATCTCCGTGCGGCGCTTGTCGCCGTAGCGCTCGCGGATCTCCAGGAGCTCCGCCTGGATGACGGAGAGCAGGCTCTTCTCGTTGGCGAGGATGTCGCGCAGGCGCGCGATGTCGCGCACCAGGCCGAGGAGCTCCTTGAAGAGCTCCTCGCGCTGCAGGCCGGTGAGGCGCTGGAGGCGCATCTCCAGGATGTTCTGCGCCTGGTCCTCGCTGAAGCCCGCGCCCTCGTACTTGTGCTCGAGGCCGCCGTAGGCCGGCTCCTCGTTGCGCGCGCGGCTGACCAGCAGCTCCATCTGCGCCTGGGCCTTCGCGTAGTCGATGCGCTCCAGGTTCTGGAAGCGCTCGCGCGTGTAGAGCTCCGGCGACAGGATGTGCATCAGGCCCCAGCGGGCCTCGTCCGGGTCGCGGGACGCGCGGATGAGGCTGACCACCAGGTCGATGAGGTCCTGCGCGACGAGCAGGCCCTCCACGATGTGCATGCGCGCCAGCGCCTTGCGCAGCTCGTAGCGCGAGCGGCGCGTCACCACGTCGCGGCGGTGCGCGATGAAGCGGTCCAGCAGCTCCTTCAGGTTGAGCGTGCGCGGCTGTCCACCGTCGATGGCCAGCATCACCGCGCCGAACGTCGTCTCCATCTGCGTCATGGAGAAGAGGTTGTTGAGCACCACCTGGGAGATGGCATCGCGCTTGAGCTCGATGACGATGCGCATGCCCTGACGGTCGCTCTCGTCACGGATGTCGCTGATGCCCTCCAGCTTCTTCTCACGCACCAGCTCGGCGATCTTCTCGATGAGCCGGGCCTTGTTCACCTGGTAGGGGATCTCCGTGACGATGATGGCCTCACGGTCGCCCTTCTTGCTCGTTTCAATCTCCGTGCGCGCACGGATGGTGATGGCCCCGCGGCCCGTCTCGTAGGCGCGGCGGATGCCCTCGCGGCCGGTGATGATGGCGGCGGTGGGGAAGTCCGGCCCGTGGATGAACTCCATCAGGTCCAGGACCGTGCAGCCCGGGTTCTCGATGAGGTGCAGCGTGCCGCTGATGACCTCCGTCATGTTGTGCGGCGGGATGTTGGTGGTCATGCCCACCGCGATGCCGCTGCTGCCGTTGACGAGGAGGTTGGGGAACTTGGCGGGCAGGACGAGCGGCTCTTCCAGCGAGTCGTCGTAGTTGGGCCCGAAGTCGACGGTCTCCTTGTCGATGTCGGCGAGCAGGTCCTCCGCCAGCCGCTCCATGCGCACTTCCGTGTAACGCATGGCCGCCGGCGAGTCGCCGTCCACGGAGCCGAAGTTGCCCTGGCCGTCCACCAGCAGGTAGCGCAGGCTCCACTCCTGGGCCAGGCGCACCATGGCGTCGTAGACGGACGCGTCGCCGTGCGGGTGGTACTTACCGATGACGTCACCCACCACGCGCGCGCTCTTCTTGTAGGCGCGGTTGTGGAGGTTGCCCAGGTCGTTCATCGCGAAGAGGACGCGACGGTGCACGGGCTTCAGGCCGTCGCGCACGTCTGGCAGCGCGCGGCCGATGATGACGGACATCGAGTAGTCGAGATACGACCGGCGCATCTCGTCTTCGATGTTGATGGGAATGAGCTCCCCGGCGCCGCTCGACGGAGGAGGCGCGGGGGGCGTTGCCGGCGTGTCGGTGGTGTCGTCAGCCATGGGCTCTGGAAGGTGCGGACGGGCCCCGCGCGAGGGGGGCTCCGCCCGATGGGAGAGTGTTCGTAACCCCTGGATTTCCCTCAGTCAATAAGGGAAACAGGGGGGATTCGCCCCGGCTGCCCGCCCGCCCGGTTCCAGGGGTCTGGGAGGGCCTCTCCGGGGCACCTGGAGGGAACATCCGGGCGGTGCGTTTTCAGCCCCACCGCAGGCCGTTTCCGGGCCTGTCTTCAGGCCTTCGGGCGGAGGTTCGCGGCCAGCCGTTCGGCCTCCGCGCCCACGCCGCCGTCGGGGTCCCGGGCCTTCGCGGCCTCGAACGCGGCGAGCGCCCCTTCGCGGTCGCCGCGCAGCTTCAGCGCGACGCCCACGTTGAGGTGCGCGGCGGCGTTGTCGCGGTCCATGGCGAGCGCCTCGCGGAACAGCGCGAGCGCCTGGTCCACGTCGCCCGACAGGAGCGCCTCGCGGCCCGCCTGGACGCGCTTGTCCGCGTCGTTGACCAGCTCCACCTCCAGCACGCTCTTGCCCACGACGTTGGCCACGAGCATGCGCAGGATGCCGCCCCAGTAGAACGTCAGGCCCTCCGCGGCGACGACGGCGGCCAGGGGCAGGTCGGGCAGCAGTTGCTTGCCCCGGAACTTGAAGCGGACCTTGGTGTAGCGGCCCTTGTTGGTCCAGTGGACCAGCTCGCCGCGCAGCTTCTGGAAGCCGGCCTCCAGCTGGGCCGGGTCGATCTCGAAGGGCAGCACCCGGCCCTTCGCCTCACCGGCGGGCAGGCCCCTGGGCGCGGCCTCGCGGGGGTCGGCCACGGGGCCGGCGTCGAAGACGGGCTCGGCCTCCAGCACGGGGGGCTTCGGGGACGACGCGGGCGCGCGGCGGGGCTCCACCCTCTCCGCCTTCGCCTTCACCGGCCGGGCCGGTCGCTTCGCGGGCGCGGCAGGGCGCGCGGGCTGCTTCTTCGCCTTCGCGGGGGACTTGCGGGGTGCCGTCTTTGCCATGGGACCACTCTAAGCGACCCACTCCCCCGCCGCTCGTGAAGTCGTGCAAAGACGGCCGCGCTAGACGGGGCCTGGACGGTGGCCCCAGACGCCCACCATGAGGCTGGGCACCAGCACCCCGCGGTGGGAGCGCAGCTCGGCGGTGAGGCGGTCGGTCAGCGTGTCGATGTCCACCTCCATGGCCATCGCCACGCCCAGCCGCTCCATGTGGGGCAGGAGCGTGCGCACGGTCTCCACCAGGGCGTGCGTGGGGTCCGCGTCCGGCGTCACGCCCAGCCGTCCGCCCACCACGCCGTCCGCCACCACCAGCCCGGCTCCGCGCAGCGTGGACACCAGCTCCAGGCCCATGTGGACCTTGATGCCCACGCGCTCGCAGGTGGGCAGCATCCAGCTCCAGATGCGGGTGAACAGCGGGAGCTTCGGGTGCATCAGGCCCATGGCCGCCAGCTCCAGCTCGTGCAGCGCCAGCACGCCGCCGGGGCGCAGGTGCTCCGCCATGCGGCGGACGAACGACACCGGGTCCGGCTGGAACATCAGCACCAGCCGGCAGACGATGGCGTCGAAGGGGGCGCCGACGGGCAGGGACTCCAGGCTGCTCTGCTGGAAGCGCACGTGGGCCACGTCCTGCGTCTCCCTGCGGCGCTGGGCGCAGGCGAGGACGCGGGCCTCGCGGTCCACGCCCACCACCTCGCCCGTGGGGCCCACCAGCCTCGCCGCGAGGAAGGACACGTCCCCCACGCCGCAGCCCACGTCCAGCACGCGCATGCCGGGCTTGAGGCCGGCCCCGCGCAGCACGGCCTCCGTCAGCGGCGCATACACCTGGGCCTGGAGCATCAGCCGTCGCAGCTCCCGGTCCTCGGCGCCCAGGGCGGACTCCGCGGCGGCGTTGGTTTCTTCCACGTGCATGTGCGACTCCGGGGGTTGGAGACGACGCGCACGGTCGCAAGCCCTGGCGTCCTGCGCGCCCTCCCGGAGGTCCCGGCGCTATGACAGACAGCCATCCGCGTCCGCGACCGGAGGGCAGGCGCGCGTCCGTCGAAGGACAGGCCCACGTCCTGGCCATGGCTCTTGATTCCGGGACTTCCCGGTGAAGCGTCCGCGCGCTGCACGGCCGGTGGGTTGTCGCGCCGCGAGGCCGTGAAACAATCCGCGCGCTCTCCCACCCGAAGGAACGCCTCTCCATGACGACGCGCGTCCGGCCCGTGCTCCTCTCCGCCCTGCTGCTTGCCTCCCTCGCCCACGCGGCGCCCGCGGTGCCCGCCGCGGAGGGGGCCTGGCCTCGCGTGCGCAAGGAGCGCCTCCAGAAGCTGCTGCCCCAGGCCATGGCCCGCGCGGGCGTGGACGCGTGGGTGGTGCTCTGCCGCGAGAACGACAACGACCCGCTCGCCGGCCACGTGGGCGGGGAGAACGCCGGCGGCACCGCCGCGTTCCTGTTCCTGCGCGACGGCGACGCGCTGCGCTCCACCGCCCTCTCCCCCGAGGGCGAGGCCACCGCGCTCCGGGACATGGGCGTCGTGGACGAGGTGGTGGCCCTCGAGCGCGGCGCGGACCTCCACGCGCTCATCGCCGCGCGCCTGGCCAAGGCGAAGCCGGCGAAGGTGGCCATCAACTCCTCGGAGCGGATGTCCATCGCGGACGGCCTGTCCGCCACGCAGCGCGCGAAGCTGGAGGCGGCGCTGTCCCCCGCGCTGCGCAAGAAGCTGGTGTCCTCCGAGGACCTGGTCTCCGAGTGGCTGTCCGTGAAGACTCCCGAGGAGGTGGACATCATGCGCAAGGCCGCGGACCTCACCGCGAAGCTGGAGGAGGAGGCCTACCGCACCGTGGTGCCCGGCAAGACGCGGGACTCGGACGTGGCGCGCTTCCTCAAGCGGCGCATCGCGGAGCTGGGCGTGGGGGACGGGTGGCAGCCGGACCAGAACCCCAACGTGAACAGCGGGCCCACGCGCGGGCACTCGAACGCCACCGACCGCGTCATCCAGCCGGGGGACTTCATCCAGACGGACTTCGGCATCCGCGTGGGCGGCACGTGGGTGACGGACATCCAGCGCTTCGCCTACGTGCTGGCGCCGGGAGAGACGCGGCCCCCCGCGGAGGCGCTGGCGAAGTGGGAGAAGTCGAAGAAGGGCAGCCGCGTCGCGCTCGCGGCGATGAAGCCCGGCGTGCGCGGCTACGACGTGGACAAGGCCCAGCGCGACTGGATGCGCGAGGCGGGCTCCGAGCCCGTGATGTGGGGCACCGGCCATCCCGTGGGCTACTGGGCCCATGACGCCGGCCCCGCCCTGTCCGGCGCGGCGTCCGGCAAGCCGCCCACGGGCTCCGCGCTGCGCAAGCTCCAGCCCGGTCAGGTGTTCGCCTTCGACGGCTTCTTCGCGTGGAAGGACGGCAGCAGCCCGGACGCGCTGCGCATCCTCTCCGTGGAGGAGATGGCTGTCGTCACCGACACCGGCGCCGAGTACCTCAACCCACCCCAGGAGCAGCTCATCCTCATCCCGTCTCCCGTCACGGCCGCGAAACACTGAAGGCCGCGGGCCTGGACCGCGCCCACACGCGACGACGTGGGTGGGTCCGACCCCGGCGCGCTGGACGGCGGGACGTGGCGCGCGGAGGGGCGGGCTCGGCTACACTCGGTCGCATCGCCGCGCCGGACGAGCGCTGGAGGACCGCCCATGCCAACCGTGCTGGTCATCGACGATGACCTCTTCGTGCTCGCGACCGTGGGAGACACGCTGCGGGCCGAGGGCTACACGGTGCTCACGGTGCAGTCGCCCTCGGAGGCGTTCCACCTGGACCTCACCGGCATCGCCGCCATCCTGTGCGACTACAACATGCCGGACATGAGCGGCTCCGACGTGCTCGCCGCCATGCGCGAGCTACAGGGGTGCCGGGCGCCGTTCATCTTCCTCACCGGCCACTCGGAGCTGGATGACCTGCTGCCCGTGGCCATCCGCTATGGCGCGGAGCTGCTGCCCAAGCCGGTGGACCCCGCGGAGCTGACGCGGCTGTTGCGCAAGCAGCTCGCCGCCTGAGCCGCGCGTGGACAAGGGCCACGTCGTCGCCACGCTCGCCGCGGGAGACGGCCTGGAGGTCGCGTCCCCGCACCTGGCTCCGCGGCGGTGCGGTGGCGGCTGGAGCGGCCTCGCGTGGTGGTGGGCGATTTCAGCCGAGCACGGCGACGAGCTGGCGGCACTGCGCGAGCAGGGTGCCGTCCTGTGCCCAGAGGAGCTGGGCCTCCTCCGTGTAGCCGTCCGCGGCCTGACGCGAGCGGCCGGTGCGCAGGTAGTGCGCATCCGGCGCGATGCCCGCCACCGGGAGCGGCTGGAAGAACTGCACGCTGAGGTCCACGGACGCCGCCGCGCGGAAGCCATCCAGCCGCGACAGCACGGACGGCGGATACGCGTCCATCAAGCCCACGCACAGCGGCGCGTCCAGCGCCGTGGCGACGCGAGGCCGCAGCCAGCCGCCCACCTCCGCCTCGGGCCCGCCCGAGTACGGCGCCGAGCCCACGCAGTAGCGGTACTCGAAGAAGCGGCAGAAGTCCGGCATGGGCATGTCGTCGGGGACGGGCGCGAGCGCCTCCGGCGCGGGCACCTTCGGCATGACGAAGTCCATGTACTCGGGCGCGCCGCCACGAGCGGCGCCGAAGGTCGCCGTGGCCACGGCCACCACCGCGCCACCGCTCTCCACCCGCGCGGTGGCGTGGGTGACGAGCTTGCCGGCGCGCTCGATGCGCGTGTGCAGGTCCGCCACGCCCTCCGCCGCGGGCGAGCAGAAGTGCACGGTGAACGAGCGCACCGGCCTGCTGGCGTCATTGAGGTGATGCTCCAGCGCGCGCAGCACCTGCCCCGCCACCACGCCGCCGTAGGCCCCCCGGCCCTGATACCAGGCCGCCTCGTAGCGCGAGCGGTAGCGCCCGGGTTCCAGCGGTTCAACGACGGTGGCGGCGAGGAAGGGTGCGGTCATGATGCACCGCATCCTAATGTCCCCGAGGGGGATGTCCCGGGGAGATGCGGGCCCCTGGCGCTACGGGATGACGAGCTCGCGCAGCGTGGAGCGCTGCTTGAGGGGCAGCCAGTTGAAGGGGCCCTTGCTCAGCCCTGGTACGACTCGTCCTGTTCGATGCGGCTGAGCACCCAGTCGAACTCACCGGACGTCACCCGCGCCTGGCAGTGCGTGCAGTGGCCCGCCATGTTGATGGACAGCGGCGCGCCGCATGACGGGCACTTCTTCTCCGTGGAGGGCCTGCCCTGCACGCCCCGGCCGCGGATGAGCGTCCAGTACTCGCTGTAGGCGCGCTCCCGGGAGCGGCTGCCGCCCACGACCTGCCCGTCCGCGTCCCTCACCGTGTAGTCCAGGCTGGAGGCGAACACGCGCAGGGTGACGGCGTCGTAGTACGCATCCCGCGTCACGCGCGCGAGCACCAGGTTCGTGATGCGCGCGTTCTCCGTGATGTTGCGCAGGCCCGCCTGGCGGTAGGCGTTGATCCAGTACAGCTGCGTCTGGAAGAGGTTGTCGCTGAGGAAGGGCCGCATGCCCTTCCACTCGCGCGCCGCCCACGCGGTCTGCATCTCGTGGAAGATGAACTCCAGGCGCTTGCGCAGCGCCAGCGACGTCGCCTCCGGGTCGTCGTGCTGGAGCGCGTTCAACCGCTCCTGCGCGCGCGGGTCCTTGAGGGTGGGCAGCTCCGTGCCCTCCTCCTCCGTGGTGCCGGTGAGCTGCGGACCGCGCCGCTCGCGCTCCAGCGAGGACACGCGCGTCACCACCCAGTCGAACTCACCGGTGTTCACCACCGTGTCGCAGTACGAGCACCTGTGGCCGTGCACGTTCTCCAGCGGCGCGCCGCAGCTCGGGCACTTGAACGCGCGAGCGTCCTCGGGTGGCCGGGACTTCGCGGACGCGTCCCGCTCCAGCCGCCACTCCTCCGCGACGTACCAGCTCTGCGCGGAGCCGGAGGAGACCTCCGTGTAGTTGGCCTCGAAGCGCAGGGCGACGCGGACTCGCTGGCTGCTCGCGCTCACGCCCTCCACGGACTCGTACGTCACGGCGCCTACCACCACGGCCTTCACCGCGTCCGGCGTGCCCAGCTCGTGGAGCGACGCGATGGCGCCGTCGGACAGCCAGCCGCCCAGCGTGTCCAGGCGGTCGCCGCCGCGCGCCTCGTGCACGCGGGCGAAGAGCGAGTAGACGAAGTCCTCGAAGAGGACGATGGAGAACTCCGGATCCAGCGGCTGCGTCGACCCGTCCGACCCCTTGGGCCCGACGCGGGCCAGGCCCGCGAGCTTCGTGCGCAGCGAGCCCTGCCGCCGGGGCGGCGGTGGCGGGGCCTGGGGCGCGACGGTGCTCCAGTCCTCTTGTTCCAGGTCGGCCCGCAGGTTGGTGAGCACGATCGCCACCACGCCCAGGACGATGATGAGCAAGCAGATGCTCCCGAACGTGCCCCCTCCGTCCGAGGACGAGGACGACGAGCCACTGGAGCCGTAATAGCGGGGGCCGGAGCTGTACGAGGACCGGCGGCTGCTGCTGGAGCCGAAGGAGGACGACGAGCTCCGGCTGCTGGACGAACTGCGGCTGGTCGATGAGCTGCGACTGCCCGACGAGCTTCGGCTGCTCGATGAACCGCGGTAGCTGTTGCCGCCGCCGGGGCGCGCCTCGGAGTCGGGGAGCGAGGCGAAGCCCAGCCCGACGAGCAGCGCGACGAAGAGGAGGACGGAACGCGAGCCCCTCACGCCACGGCTCCGGGCATGTCCGGCAGCTCGTTCACGTCATCCTCCAGGCGGGGCAGCACGCGGGCCAGCGGTGCCTGGAGGCGGCGCAGGGCCTGGAAGAAGGGCTCGGACGCGGTGGACGCCGTCAGCGCGGCGGACAGCTGCGTGAGCGCGTCCTGCCACTCGGCGCCCATGAGCGAGGTGTCCACGCCGTAGTCGGTGAGGACCTCCACGCGGCGCTCGAAGAGGGAGACGAACACCAGGATGCCGGTGCGGCGCGACGTGTGCGTCACGCCCAGCTCCGTGAAGGCAGCGCGCGCGGCCGTGCGCACGGAGTCCTCCTGGAGCTTGCGCGGGGTGAGCGCGCGGCGCAGCGATGGCAGCAGGCGGCCGCCCATCGCGCCCGCCACGTAGGACAGGAGCACGACAGGCGGGAAGGCGAAGAGGTGGACCTCCTGCGGGATGAACAGGAGGACCCCCAGCATGACGAAGGCGACGGCCGCGCCCAGCCGGGCGTCGATCTGGGCGTAGGGGCTGGAGGCGCGGCGCACGGCCACCACGACCTCGGCGGAGGTCTGGGACTCGATGGCCGCGACGGCTTCCGCAGCCTGGGTGCGTGCGGCGTCTTCGTGCAGGGAGGTGGCCATCGTGGGCGGGCACTATAGCCAACCCACCCAACACGCTCCTACGAGGGCAGCTCCCAGTCGATGGTGTGCTGGCCGTGCTTCTTCAATTCGGCGTTGGTGGTGCTGAAGGGCTTGCTGCCGAAGAACCCCTTGCTGGCGGACAGCGGCGAGGGGTGCACACCCTCCAGGACGATGTGGCGCTTCGCGTCGATGAGGGCCTTCTTCTTCTTGGCGGGCGTGCCCCAGAGCAGGAAGACGACGGGGTCCTCCTTGGCGCTGACGGCGCGGATGACGGCGTCGGTGAAGGCTTCCCAGCCGTGCTTGGCGTGGCTGTTGGGAGAGGCCTGGCGCACGGTGAGCACGGTGTTGAGCAGGAGCACGCCCTGCTTCGCCCAGGGGATGAGCGACCCATCGCGGGGCTTCGGCGCGCCCACGTCGCTCTGGAGCTCCTTGAACATGTTCACGAGCGAGGGCGGTGGCGGCACGCCGGGCTGGACGGAGAAGGCGAGGCCATGGGCCTGCCCCGGGCCGTGGTAGGGGTCCTGGCCCAACAGCAGCACGCGCACGTCCGCGTAGGGGGTGAGGCGGAAGGCGGAGAACAGGTCCTCCTCCGACGGGAACACGGTGTGTTCCTGGCGCTCCTTGCGCAAGAACGTCTCCAGCTCCTTGAACGACGGCGCGTGGATGGCGTCATGCAGCACCTGCTTCCAGTCCTCGGGCAACCCGTCCGCCAGGCTCATTGCGTCCCTCCGTGGGGCCGCACCCTAGACCAGCGCGCGCGTCCGTGTGCATCCAGGTGCGGGACGACGAACGTCGCCCCCGGGAGGCGGCCCGCCGCACCGGAAAGCGAGCAGGCAATCAGGGCAGGAGCTTGGGGCCGGGGCCCGGGCGCGCTAGCCTCATGCCCGCCATGACGATGTACACCGAGTCACTCCGCGCCTTCCTCAAGCCCGTCCTCG
>JAFADT010000432.1 GCA_023424585.1 Pseudomonadota bacterium | reverse complement strand
GTGACGTCCGCGTCCTTGCCCAGCTCGATGGAGTTCACGCCGTCGCCGTCGCCGTACACCATCTGGGTGCCGTCCCAGTAGGCGTTCACGTAGTTGCGGCTGTAGTGCACCGTGCTGATGAGCGTCTCACCCGCGTTGTCCAGCGAGTCGCGGTTGAAGTGCGTCTTGTAGCAGTTGTAGGTGTAGCCCAGCATGTCGTAGTTCATGTCGACATGCGAGTCACCGATGGCCGCCTGGCCCTCGCTGCGCTTGAGCGTGCCCGGGGTGCTGGTGCCGTTGTTCGCGCTGTAGACCTTGCGGTTGAGCGCGGTGTGGATCTCCGGCACGCGCAGCACGATGGAGCCGTCCGCCGCGTTCACGTACACGCGGTCGCGCAGCGGCATCTCGGCGGCCTCGCCGGTGACCTTCACCTCGTACGCCAGGCGCAGCGCGCCGTCCTCGGTGCGCACGTACACCAGGCGGGGGGAGCCCAGGACGTCCAGGCCCGTGCCCACCGTCGCGCTCAGCGCCGCGTCGCGCGCGGACGTGGCCGCGATGCGCGGCAGCGCGGAGACGTTCAGGCCGTCGCGCGCGGAGCCGTTGGCGCCGAACACCGAGCCGTCCGGACGCACGTGGACCACCAGCTCACCGCCGATGACCTCCAGGCCGTTCTTCGTCTGCGTGAAGCGCAGGTGCTGGTTGCCCTGCTCGTCGGTGTTCGCCTTGCGCAGCACCATGTCGTCCGCGTTCAGCCGGAACGCCGGGGCCACGCCGGCCACCGCCTGGCGGCTCGACTGCAGCGTGGTCAGCGTCCGCTCCACGCGGCCCAGCTCGCCACGGATGCTGTCGGGGATGCCATCCGCGTGCACGCCGAGCACCTGCGCGCCGCCACCGAGCGCGTTCAGCGCGCTCTGGATGTCCTCACCCGACTTCTCCTGCTGGGGCGCCTGCGTCTCGTCCCCCGTCGAACCCTGCGTACCGCACGCCGTCAGAGCCACGCCCAGCCAGGCCGCGCCAATCGTCTTCAACAGTCGATGAGCCAACGCGATACCTCCATGAAGAAACAGCGGGATGATACGTGACACACTCGAAATCATCAGAGCAACTACTTTTTACGGAAAGTACGTTTAGCTACTTTCCCAAGCCCTGCCGATCAAGCCAAGAGAACCTGAATTGCAGTTTAGGAAAATTTCAACAGCATTGCTGCTCTTCACCGGCTCTCAGGAGGAAACGAACCTGCCGCCTGGATGTCTCAAAAAATGTTTCATGAGACGTCCGCCCCCCTCCGCCGGGAGGGGGACATGAGGAGGAGCGCGGTCCGCCGCCAGGTGGGGGCGCTGTACGCGGGGGTGCTGCTGGCGCTCACGGCCTGTGCATCGCGGGCACCGGTGGTGACGGAGGTGCCTGCGCCGCCCACGTTGTCGGTGGCGCAGGTGGCGCGGCTGCTGCCCGCGAAGGTGAAGGGGGCGGAGCGCGAGGGGTGGGCTCACGACGTGCTGGCGGCGCTGGACGCGGAGGCGATCCCCGCCGCGGCGCCGGAGGTGTGTCAGGTGCTGGCCATCATCGAACAGGAGTCCGGCTTCCAGGCGGACCCCGCGGTGCCGGGGCTGCCCAGGCTGGTGCGTCGGAAGCTCGACAGCACGGCGGGGCGGCTGGGCCCCCTGGGGCGGCGGCTCCTGGACGAGGTGCTCGCGGCGAAGCCGAAGGGGGCGAAGCGCACCTTCGGGGCGCGGCTGGACGCCCTGCGCACGGAGCGGGACCTGGATCGTCTCTTCCGCGACATGCTCGCGTACTACGAAGCGGAGTACCCGGCGGCCTACGCGGCCGCGGACCTGGCCAGCGCGCTGTTCGGCCCGTCCTCGTTCGCGGGGCAGAACCCCGTCACCACCGCGGGCTCCATGCAGGTCAGCGTGCGCTACGCGGTGGAGAAGGCGGGCCCGGACGCGGATCCGGTGGCGGTGCGCGAGTCGCTCTACACGCGCGCGGGCGGCGTGCGCTACGGCACCGCCCGGCTCCTGGGCTTCGAGGCCGCGTACGACGCGCCGCTCTACCGCTTCGCGGACTACAACGGCGGCGTCTACAGCTCGCGCAACGCCGCGCTCCAGGCCCAGGTCAGCCAGCTCACCGGCGTCGCCCTGGCGACCGACGGCGACCTCCAGCTGTACGACAAGGACGGCGCGCCGCGCGGCGAGGACAGCCAGAGCCTCAAGGCGCTGCTCCTCTTCCGTCAGCGCTACGCGCCGGACCTGAGCGAGCGCCGGGTGCGCCGGGACGTGGAGGAGGAGAAGACGGCGGACTTCGAGGAGACGGACACGTACCTGGCGGTGAAGCGCGTGTACGCGACTCGGACGGGGCAGGCCCCCGCCTACGCCCAGCTTCCCCAGGTGACGCTCAAGAGCGTGAAGCTGAGCGGGGAGCGCACCACCGCGTGGTTCGCGAGGTCGGTGGACGCCCGCTACCAGCGGTGCATGGCCCGCCACCGCCCGCCTGCGCGGTAGCGGGCCGCCACGTCGGGGCTACGGCGTGGTGAACGCGGCGCTGAACGTGTCCGCGGTGATGATGGGCAGCAGGTCTCCGGTGACGGACGGCGCGCGCTCGGGCGCGTAGTTCGGCGAGCCATCCGCCACCACGCGCACGTAGTAGGTGGAGCCGGGCAGCAGCAGGTCCGGCGGCAGGCGGACCTGCGTCCGGTCACCGGGCACATGGAAGCGCAGCGTCGGGTTGGCGCCGAACGTGTCCATCAACTGGATGACGAGCACCACGTAGTTCCGGGGCGTGCCCCGGACGGGAGGCCGCCACGAGATGACCGGCCGGTTGCTGCCCACGACGCGCGACACATAGGCGTCCACGCCGTCGATGCGCAGCTCCCGGGGCGGCGAGATGGGCGGCGAGATGGGGCCGGCGATGAGGTGGTCCAGCCGGTCGGTGATGTAGATGTTGCCGCTGGGGTAGTGCGTCCGGCTCCCCACGATGACGGGCGTCGCGGACCGGAACGAATAGGCGGCGGTGCCCACCACGCCCCAGCCGGCTGGATAGGGATTGCCGTAGGCCAGCCGGCTCGCGATGACGCCGTCCTCGCCGCGAGGCAGCCACATGTCGAGCAGCTCCCCCTGGTAGCCCACCCAGCCGTGCTGGTAGCCGAACGGCGCGGGCACCACCGAGAACGAGGGGTAGTTGAGCGCGCCGGTGGGGTTCACGTCCGAGCGCCAGCGGGTGAACTCGTTCAGGCGCCACTCGAGGGAGAAGGGCTGCTGCCTCACGGGCTGCATCGTGGCCGCCAGCGGCAGCGAGGTGGTGCCGTCCGGCGTGAACGAGAACGACGGCAGGTGCGCGCTGCTCAGCACCGACAGGTACGCCAGGGGCTCACCGCTCGGCAGTGTCCCAGCCTGCACGGAGTTGAGCTGGTTCACGTAGAGGCGGTCGCCCTTGGACGCGTCCAGGACGGGACCTCCATAGCTCGTGCCGAAGTACGCGTAGGCGGACGGGTCGACGAAGGACGTGTCACCGACCTCGGGCTCCGTGGACCTGACCAGCGAGCCGCTCACGTTCACGTCCGCGCTGATGAGCTGGAAGGACGTGCCCGGCTCGGAGAGGGACGTATACGGCTGCCAGGGCGCCAGGTTGAAGAGCTCCACCGACGCGGGGGACTCGGTGTCGTTCACATAGACGGCATCCGGACGGCCGATGCGGTTGATGCCCAGGTCGAAGTGGCGCTCTCGCGTCAGGTAGTAGCTCTGGTTCGAGCGCAGGAGATACTCGCCGTCCGGCACGTTGTCGAAGCGCAGCCCTCCCGCCACCGGCGTGCCGGCGTACCGGTCCAGGTCCATGCCGTGGGGGACGAGGATCTCCACGTCGGAGCCGGCCAGGTCCTGGGGCACCACCGTCACCCCGGCGCCGGAGTGGAAGCGCGTGTCCGCCGTCACCAGCACGGACGTGCCCGCATCCACCGGCCCGGAGCCCGCGTCGGGCTCGCCGCACCCCGGCAGCACGTCCTCGTTGGTGATGACCGCGGTCCCCTCGCGGGGGTCCATGGCGAGTTCAGGAGGGTTCACCTCCTCGGCGGGAGGCGCGGCCCCTCCGCAGCCCAGCCAGGCCGCGCAGGTGGGGATGAGCAACAACGACAGACGTCGCAAGGACATGATGGGCCTTCGTGACAAACATTCAGCAATGCTTGTCCGGTTCCGGCCCCAACCAGACGCCACCCTCTATACGCGACAGGGGTGACTTTCTGGATATTTACTTTTTGATGGGTAGTTCGGGTGGGCGCAATTCAAGGCTTGCGCCCACCTCCGTCTGCCATTAGCGGCCAGGCGTCGGCGGCGGGGCGAAGCGCTTGTCGGAGATCTTCATCTCCGTGACGGGCCCGTACTTGCGGGCCACGTCGCGCAGGGCGTCCGCCTTGCCGATGAGGACGAACGTCAGGTCCTCCTGGGCGGGCAGGACGCGCTGGAGCACGGCGTGCACGCCGTCGCGAGTGGCGGCGGACACGGCGTCCGCGAAGCCGTTCACGTCCTGCGCGTCCAGGCCGTAGAAGGCCAGCTCCGACAGCTTCATGGCCAGCTGGTCGCCCGTCTCCAGCGTCGGAGGGAACTGGCCCAGCACGTAGGCCTTGGCGGAGGCGAGCATGGCGTCGTCCATGCCGTCCTGGCGGTAGCGCGCGAGCACGTCCAGTGCCAGGTCGATGGCGCGGCCCGTGGAGGCGGTCTGCGTATAGGACGTGAGGACGACGGGGCCGGGCTGGAGGGCGGGCTCCAGGGCCGAGCGGGCGCCGTAGGTGAGGCCCGTCTTCACGCGCAGCTCCGTGTTGAGCAGCGAGGTGAAGCGGCCGCCCAGCACGGTGTTGCCCAACTGCGCCGCGACGCGGTCCGGGTCGGTGCGGCGGATGCCGGTGTTGCCGATGGAGAAGTAGGTCTGGGTGGCGTCCGGCTTGTCCACCAGCAGCACGCGGCGGCCCTTCGTGGGCGCGGTGGGAGGCACGGCCGCCAGCGGCTGGGCCGCCGGGGCCCACCCGCCCAGGGCGGCCTCCAGCTTCGCGGCGAGCTGCTTCGCGTCGAAGTCCCCCACCACGGAGAGGATGAGCCGGTCTCCGCCCAGGTTCGCCTTCGCCCAGCCGAGCACGTCGCTCCGGCGGATGGTGGGCAGCGACGCCTCACTGCCCACCTCGGACCGGCCGTAGGGGTGCGCGGGGAAGTGGAAGGCGTTGAAGTAGATGCCGATGAGCGCGCGCGGATCGCCGTCCTTGGCGGCGGCGATCTCGGACACGCGCAGCGCGCGGGCCTTCTCCAGCTCCTGCGCGTCGAAGCGGGGGCGCACGAGCATGTCCGACAGCAGCTCCACCATCAGCGCGGTGTCGCGGGACTGGAAGCTGCCATTGAGGACGAGCGCCTCGCGCTCCGGCAGGACCTCCAGCTCGCCGCCCACGCCGTCCACGGCGTCCGCGAACTGCTGCGCGCTCCGCGAGCCCGCGCCCTTCTGGAGCAGCTCGGCGGTGAGCGCGGCCAGCCCCTCCTTGCCCGCGGGGTCGGTGACGGCGCCGCCCTTGAGCCAGGCGCTGAAGGACACCAGCGGTAGCTCGTGCTTCTCCACCAGGAGCAGCCGCGCGCCGTTCTTCAGCGTGACGGAGGTCGTCTCCGGCAGCGTCACGC
>JAFADT010000758.1 GCA_023424585.1 Pseudomonadota bacterium | reverse complement strand
CCTCCCGGCTGAACCGTCCTCGCGGACGCGACGTGGCCGGCGCCGCTCCCAGGACCTCGTCGCCGTAGCCGGAGACCGTCGCGGCCTCGACCGTGGCGGCGTCCTCGGACGACGGCGGCTCCCACGCCTTCACACCGAGGAGCGGCTCCTCCGCCTCCCCGAGCGACCGCCACTGCGCCGCGTCCGCGGCCTCGTCCCCCGCGGGCTTCCGCCACGGCGTGCGGCCCGTCTTCGTGGCCTCGCGCTCGCGGCGTCCAGGGCGATCGTGCCCCGCCGGGTGACGACGGCCCGGCGCCTCGTTCACGAACTCGCGGTGGCGCGACAGCGGGCGCGCCCCCCCGGTCCGCTGGAGCGGGGCCTCGTCCCCGAACTGGAGCGCCTCGAAGTCGATCTTCCGCGCCGTCGTGTTCGCCGACAGCAGCCGCACGCGCAGCTTCTGCCCCACGCGCACGCGCCGGCCGTTCGGATACACCAGCGAGTGCGTGCGCTTGTCCAGCTTGGAGCCCGGCCCCAGGGACTCGCCCTTCACCAGGCCCTCCACGTGGACCTCGTCCAGCTCCACGAAGAAGCCGAACTCGGCGATGCCCGCCACCGTCGCGTCGAACTCCTCGCCCACGCGGTCCTTCATCAGCAGGGCCGCGTAGAACGCCACCACCTCGCGCTCGACCGTCATGGCCGCGCGCTCGCGCTCCGAGCACTGCTGCGCCATGCCCTCCAGCCGCTCCTCTTCCCGGTCCAGCTGCGCGTCCGAGGGCCGCTTGCCCTTGCGCGCCCACACCGCCTTGAGGATGCGGTGCACCAGCAGGTCCGGATACCGCCGGATGGGCGACGTGAAGTGCAGGTAGTTCTCCGCCGCCAGGCCGTAGTGGCCCACGCGCGTCGCCGTGTAGACGGCCTGCATCATGGAGCGCAGCAACAGCTGGTTCAGCGCCCGCTGCTCCGGGTGCCCCTCCAGCTGCGTGATGAACGCGTCCAGCTCCTTGGACGAGACGCCGTCCTCCACGTCGAGTTGGAAGCCATACGCCTCCGCCAGCACCGCGAACGCCGCCAGCTTCTGCGGATCCGGCTCGCCGTGGAACCGGTACACCGTGGGCAGGCCCTCGTCCTGGAAGTACGCGGCCACCGCCTCGTTGGCGGCCAGCATGCACTCCTCGATGAGCCGGTGGCTGTCCTTGCGCTCGCGCTTCTCCATGCGCAGCGGCAGGCCGTCCTCGCCCAGCACCACCTTGTGCTCCGGCACGTCGAAGTCGATGGCGCCGCGCGCCTTGCGCATGCCCATCAGCGCGCGCGCCAGCGCCATCAACTCCTCGAACCGGGGCTTGAGGAAGTTGCGGTGCGGCACGTCCTTGCCGTCCAGGACGTCCTGCACCTCGTTGTACGTGCAGCGCGCCACGCTGCGCATCACCGCCGGGTACAGCTCGTGCGAGCGCCGCTGGCCGTGGCGGTCGAACGTCATGTCCGCCACCATGCACAGCCGGTCCTCGTCCGGGCGCAGCGAGCAGATGCCGTTGGACAGCCGCTCCGGCAGCATCGGCAGCACGCGGTCCGGCAGGTACACCGACGTGGCGCGGTTCAGCGCCTCCGCGTCCAGCGCGCTGCGCTCCTTCACGTAGTGCGACACGTCCGCGATGGCCACCACCAGCCGCCAGCCCCCGGCCTTCGGCTCCGCGTAGACCGCGTCGTCGAAGTCGCGCGCGTCCTCGCCGTCGATGGTGATGAGTGGCAGCTGGCGCAGGTCGCGGCGGTTGCCCTCCGTGGCCTCGGCCTCCGTGACCTTCACCGCGAACGCGTCCGCCTCGTCCATCACCTCCGGAGGGAACTCGTCGGAGAAGCCATGCGCGAAGGCCGACCCCAGCACCTCCGCGCTCGGGTCGCCGGGCCGGCCCAGGGAGCCGGCCACCTCGCCGAACAGCCCCTGCCCGGGCTCCAGCAGGTCGGCGCCCACGCCCAGCCGCACCTTCACCAGGTCGCCGTCGCGCGCCATCTGCGTCGGCGGCACGCGGATGGGGCCCGGCAGGTTCGGATCCGTGGTCATCACCACCGAGTGCCGGCCCTGCGCCACGTAGGTGCCCACCGCCAGCTCGCGCCGCCGGCCGAGCACGCGCACCAGCCGACCCTCGAAGCGGCCCGGCCGCCCCGCCACCTCCACCAGGACGCGGTCGTTGTCGAGCGCCCGCTGCGCCTCGCCGGGCGGCAGGAAGATGTTCTCCCCCTCGCCCGACACGGGGTGCACGAAGCCGAAGCCGTCCCGGTGCACGTGGAGGATGCCCTCCACCGCGGGCTGCCCGGAGGCCTCGAAGCGGTCCTCCCGGAAGCCGCGCTGGAGCGAGCGCCGGAAGCCGCCGCCGCGGAGGTCCGGGCGCTCGTCCCGGAAGCCGCCCCGGCGCTCCTCGCGCCCGCTCCCCGGCGCGGGGCCCCGCTTCTTGAAGGGAGGCGCGGACAGGTCGCGGCGGGCCGCGAAGGCGTCGTCGGGCGGCCGGGGCACGCGCGGCCCTTCCGGCCGGAAGCGCTTGCCCTCCTTGACGATGGCGCCCGCGCGCACCAGCTCACGCAGGACGCGCTTCAGTTCGGTCTGCTGGCCGGGGTTCAGCCCCGCGACGCGCAGGAGCTCCTTCACGCCCAGCGGGTGGT
Organism: Pseudomonadota bacterium; assembly: GCA_023424585.1. Taxonomy (GTDB): domain Bacteria; phylum Myxococcota; class Myxococcia; order Myxococcales; family Myxococcaceae; genus Corallococcus. The sequence goes on along the minus strand of JAFADT010000758.1, from coordinate 6,383 downwards.
CGGCTTCGGCGAGGAGCTGTCGGATGTGATCTTGGGAGAGGCTCACGGTGGGGATGCGGCAAGGCCGCTGAGGGAACGGGTAAGCCCGAAGGGTGCGGGCGGGAACCCCCCGGCCCCCATTCGCCCTCCCTGGTAGACCTTGCGGTCCAGGGAGGGCCCGTGCGCCCGGACCGTCAGGGCTTGACCGTGACGTTGATCTTGAAGGAGCGCTCCACCACGCCCGGCGTGAACGCCTTGGCGAGGAAGAACTCCACTTCGAAGTTGCCGGGGTTGCGCGGCGTGAAGAAGAACTCGCGCGTGGCCGGGCCGCCCGCGGCCCCCGGCTCGAAGTTGGCCTCGCGCAGCCCCACGCGCTTGGCCAGCGTGGGCTCGATGGCCCAGGTGGCGCCGGGCTGCTCCTGGAGGCGCACGGTGAGGCCGTGGTTGAGCTTCACCTCCACGGACGCGGGCACCTCGCCCTCGACGTGCACCAGCTCCATCTCGTCGCGCGACACCGAGCGCGCCTCGGACGGACGCGGCTCCACCGTCTCCGCGTTGATGCGGCCGCCCCAGCCGGACGTCTTGTCCACCACGCCCGTCACCTGGAGCGTCTGCCCCACGTGCTTGCGCAGGCCCTTGCTGGCCGCCTTTCCCTCGATGGCGAAGGACACCTGCTGGCGCGTGCCGCCGTTGGACACCACGAGCACGAAGTCCTCGCCCATCATCTCCAGGTTGCCCCGGATGCTGGCGAAGCCCTTGATGCCGGCACCCATGCCCGCGGCGACGGCCATGGAGACCTCGCCGGGCGACAGGTAGCGCAGCTTCGGCTCCGTGTCCGCGGGCGTCGGCGAGACCTCCTCCACCTCCGGCTTCTTGGCGGAGTACTTGCGCACGTCCACCACGCCGCTGTGGTTGGTGGTCTTCTTGATGAGGCCGCTCACGGAGACCTTGTGGTCCACGTAGGCCGGCAGGACCTCCTGATCCGGCCCCTGCAACAGGAACGTCAGCTCGCGCTTGTCGCGGCCCACGACGACCAGGTGGGGCAGCTCGCCGCTGAGGACGAGCCGGCCCTTCAAGCTGCCCTCGCCCGTCACGCCGCGGCCCTCACCGGCGGTGAGCAGCTGCTCCATCTCGCGCTTCGTGAGCGGCTCGCCCACCGGCGGAAGCTTCGTCGCGCGCGGGCGCGGCTTCTCCACGGGAGGCGCGGCGGGGACGGTCGGAGGGGCCTTCGCGCCCGCCTTGCCCGCCGCCTTCTTCGCGGGCGCGGCAGCGGCGGGCTTCGCGGGCGCGGACTTCGCGGCGGGCGCGGCCTTGCCAGGCTTCGCGGGGGGAGCCGCCTTGGCCGCCGCCTTCTTGGCGGCCGCGGGGGCCTTCTCCACCTTCTCCGCCACGGACTTCTTCGCCGCTGCGACCTTCCCCTTCGCCCCTTCAGCCACCGCCTTGACGACCTTCGTCGCGGCCGTCGCCACCTTCTTCGAGGCGTTCCTGATCAGATCCAGGCGGGCCGCGTTGTCCTTCTTCGCGGTAGGCTTCGCACCGGCTTTTGCAGCGGGAGTCGGCTTCTTCGCCCCGGACTTGGGCTTGGCCATCGACGCTGTCTCCTTGAGAATTTCCCGTGTGGTATCAACGGGTTGGCGGGACGCCCCTGCTGTTGGACGCGAGCCTCGCGATCACGGTTGCTTGTAACGATGATCAGCAGGGCTGTCAAACTAACACTTGATTTTCCCACGGACTTTGGGTGGGAGACGGACATGAGTGACGCCCCCGCATTGCTGCCGGTGGAGGAGGCCCGGGCGCGGATCCTCGGGCTGTGCGTGCCGCTGCCCACCGAGTGGGTGCCCGGGGATGACGCCCTGGGGCGCGCGCTGGCCGAGGACGTCCACGCCCGCCGCACCCTGCCCCCCTGGGACAACTCCGCCATGGACGGCTACGCGGTGCGCTCCCAGGACGTCGCGGGCCCCCTGCCGGTGCGCCTCACGGTGGGCGAGACGGTGTTCGCCGGCGGACACCCCACCCGGGAGCTCACCCCCGGCACCTGCGCGCGGATCATGACCGGGGCGCCCCTGCCCCCAGGCGCGGACGCGGTGGTGATGCGCGAGCGCACCCGGTCCGCGCCGGACGCGCCGGACGCCGTGGACATCCTGGAGGCCGCGGGGCCGGGGAGCTTCGTCCGTCCCCGGGGCGAGGACGCGAAGGAGGGGGACGTGCTGCTGCGGCGCGGCACGCCGCTGGGCATCCCGGAGCTGGCGCTGCTCTGGGCGCAGGGCCAGGGCGCGGTGCCGGTGCCCCGCCGGCCGCGCGTGGCGGTGCTCTCCACCGGCGACGAGCTGTGCCGGGTGGACGAGCCCCCTGGCGACGGCATCGTGGACGTCAACGCCCCCGCCCTGGCCCTGGCCGTGCGGCGCGCGGGCGGCGTGCCCACGCTGCTGGGCATCGCCCGGGACACGCGGGAGGCCGTCCAGGAGGCCCTGTCCCGCGCGGAGGGCTTCGACGTGGTGCTGACCAGCGCCGGCGTCTCCGTGGGCGACCACGACTTCGTGAAGGACGCCCTGGAGGCCCTGGGCGTGAAGCGGCACTTCTGGCGCGTGGCCATCAAGCCCGGCAAGCCGCTGGTGGTGGGCCAGCGCGGCGGCGCCCTGTTCGTGGGGCTGCCCGGCAACCCCACCTCGTCCCTGGTGACCTTCGAGCTCTTCGTGCGCCCCGCCCTGCGCCGGCTCCTGGGCCATGCGGACGTGGAGCCGCCCCGGGTCGCCGGCCGCCTGGAGGGGAGCCTCTCCAAGGCCCCGGGGCTCGCCCACTTCGTGCGGGTCACGGCCACCTGGCGGGCGGGCGAGCTGTGGGCGAAGCCCCTGGGGACTCAGACGTCGGGGGCCCTGCGTTCAGCTGCGGCAGCCACCCATCTGCTCCACTTCCCCCGGGAGCTCAGCAGCGTGACTGATGGCTCCCATGTGGAGCTGGTTCCCCTCTCGTGGGTCGCTTGAGCAACGCTGCCCCCTCCGCCTCATCCAAACAGGCGGGTTTCACCACCCCCATCGGGGTGTCACCTTGACTTGCATCCGATGGGGCGAGAAGTAACGGCCCCCTTCTGGGAGACGACCTACCATGTCCGACACTCGCACACCCCAGATCCTGCCGACCCGGAAGCCGACCCAGCACCTGGAGCGGTACTCGGAGGCGGACGTGCCCACGGCCCGCGGGGTGCTGAAGACCATCGTCTTCCGCGACAAGCGCAACGGGCGCGAGCACGTGGCGCTGGTGGTGGGCGAGCCCAAGGGCCTGGAGGGGGTGCCGGTGCGCATCCACTCCGAGTGCCTGACGAGCGAGGTGTTCGGCAGCCTCAAGTGCGACTGCCGCGAGCAGTTGGACCGGGCGCTGGACTTCGTGGCCCAGAACGGGCTGGGCGTGGTGCTCTACCTGCGCCAGGAGGGCCGGGGCATCGGCCTGGGCAACAAGATCAAGGCCTACGCCCTCCAGGCGAAGGGGCTGGACACCTACGAGGCCAACCGCCAGCTGGGCTTCGCGGACGACTTGCGCTCGTACGACATCGCCGCGGAGATGCTCCGGTCGCTGGATGTGCGGTCGGTGGACCTGATCACCAACAACCCGCTGAAGATCGCCGGGCTGGTGGAGGAGGGCGTGGCGGTCCGTCGCCGAATCCCTTCCCGGACCGAGCACAATCCGCATAACGTCGACTATTTGAGGACGAAGCGCGAGCGTACGGGGCACCTGATTGAGCTCTTCGCGGAGGACGACGACACGGAAGCCAAAGCCGGCTGAGCGCCCGGCCCGGCGGAGCACCGCGCGCTTCGAGGTGCGCTTCTGGGGGGTGCGCGGTTCCATCCCCTCGCCCGGCCCCGCGACGAAGCGCTACGGCGGCAACACGCCGTGCGTGGAGGTCCGCTGCGGCAATGAGCTGCTCATCTTCGACCTGGGCTCCGGAGCGCGGGGCCTGGGGGACGCGCTGGCGGCGACGCGAAAGCCCGTCAAGGCGTCCATCTTCATCTCGCACTACCACTACGATCACCTGCAGGGCCTGCCGTTCTTCTCGCCGATGTTCTCCCCGGCGAACGACGTGACGCTGTACGGCTCCCCCCGCGACGGCAAGTCGCTCAAGGAGATCCTGGCCGGGCAGATGGTGCACCCGTACTTCCCGGTGACGGCGGAGGAGGTGTTCCGCACGCGCCTGGCGTACCGGGACGTGGTGGTGGGCGAGGACATCCCGGTGGGCAAGGTCGTCGTGCGCACGCTGGAGCTGAACCACCCGGGCGGCAACGTGGGCTACCGCGTGGACTTCGGCGGGCGCTCGCTGGTGTACGCCACGGACGTGGAGCACGGCACCGCGCTGGACGCGAAGCTGTTCGACTTCGCGCGGGGCGCGGACGCGCTCATCTACGACTCCATGTACACGGAGGACGAGTACCGCGGCCGCAACGGTCCGGCCCGCACGGGCTGGGGCCACTCCACCTGGGAGGCGGCGGTGCGCGCGGCGGACGCCAGCGAGGTGAAGCAGTTGGTGCTCTTCCACCACGACCCGGGCCGCGACGACGCGGGCATGGATCAGCTGCTGCGCGAGGTGCGAAAGCACCGCAAGGCCACCATCGCCGCCAAGGAGGCGATGGTCCTCGAGCTGTAGCGGCGGTCACGGCCCGGGCGCGCGCAGCGCCCGGGTCACCGTCTCTCGCAGCCCCCGGAAGGGCAGCCGCGCGAGCGCCGTGGGCACGTCCACCCACTCGAAGGCGTCGTGCTCCGGGCCCAGGCGCACCTGCGTGTCCGGCGCGGCGCGCACCGCGAAGCCGTGCTCCTCCACCAGCCTCGGCGGCAGCGCTTCTCCCAGCGCGAACGCGTGGCGGTAGGCCAGGTCCACGACGGGGAGCGCGAGCCCCGTCTCCTCCGCCACCTCGCGGCGGGCGGCGTCCGCGGGGGACTCGCCCGGCTCCAGGCGCCCCGTCACCGTCTGCCAGAAGCCGCCGCGCTCCGGCGTCCGGCGCAGGAGCAGCACGCGAGCCTCCGGCCCCCGGCCGTGCACCACGGCGACGCTCACCGTGCGCAGGTCCACCGCGCCGTCCACGCGCCGCGCGTCGAAGACCTGGGTGAGCTCGCGCGCGAGCACCTCCTCCACGTCCGGGACGGACACCGGGTGGCCCAGCTCGCGCTGCATGGAGGTGACGCCCGCCTCGCGGATGCCGCACGGGACGATGAGCTGGAAGTGCTCCAGGTTCGTGTTCACGTTGAGCGCGAAGCCGTGCGTGGTGAGCCAGCGCGACAGGTGCACGCCAATGGCGCCGATCTTCCGCGCGTCCGGCGAGCCCTCCTGCCCCAGCCACACCCCCGGCCACTTGGGGATGGCGCCCGCCGTGAGCCCGAAGGCCGCGAGCGTCTGGATGAGGCCGCGCTCCACGTCGCGCACGTAGCGGCGCACGTCGCGGCGCTCGGGCGGCAACAGGAGGATGGGGTAGCCCACCACCTGTCCGGGGCCGTGGTAGGTGACGTCGCCGCCGCGGTTGGTGTCGAACACCTCCACGCCCTCCTGCGCGAGGCGCGCGTCGGTAGCGGTGATGTTCTCGCGCTTCGCGGCGCGGCCCAGCGTGAGGACGGGCGGGTGCTCCAGCAGCAGCAGCGCGTCCCCGATGCGCTCCTGAAGGCGGGCCTCGCCAAACAGGTGCATCAGCTTCAGCCCGTCCTCGTACTCCACCCGGCCCAGGCGGAAGACGGTGAGCGTGTTCATGGTGATCCCTTTCGCCCCCCTCGTGGGTTGTGGGATGGCACGGCGGGCGTCTGGGCCGCCTCCAGGCTCCAGCTGCCCGCGTAGACGCGAGCCAGCAGCGCCTGGAGCTCATGCCCCGCGCGTGGAGAGCGGACCGCCTCGGCCGCGAACGCGCCCAGGACCTCTTCCGACAGCGTGACCGCGGGCTGGCGCAGGGCCAGGGAGCGGCGGGCCACTTCGACCAGCTCCGGCACCGTGGGGCGGCGCACCGGGAGCAGCACCTGCACGCGCTCCAGCAGGGACACCGGCACGAGGCCCTGCACCGCTTCGATCATCCCGGCGGTGGTGGGGACGGGCAGGCTTCCGCCCTCCCCTCGCACCCACAGGCCCAGGGACGACGCGGCGCCCCGGGCGCTCATCACCACCGCGCGCGCCGGGTGGCTGGAGAGGAACGCGGTCAGCGTGGCCTGGGCCCGGGGCTCCAGGCGGTCCACGTCCTCCACGAGGAGCGGCTCGGTGCCCTGCGTGGAGTCCAGCGCGTCCACGGTCGCGAGCACGCCCTGGCCGCGCCGCTGGAGCGACTGGAAGAAGAGGCTCTTGCCGCAGCCCTCCGGCCCGACGAGCAGCAGGCAGCGCGCGCCCGCGTGGAGCGTGCGCTCCAGCAGGGTCTTCACCTCGTCGTGGCCCACCATCTCCACGG
>JAFADT010000753.1 GCA_023424585.1 Pseudomonadota bacterium | reverse complement strand
TTCACAGACCTCGGGGGGGGAAACAGCTCATAGGGGAGGCTCCATGAAGCCGTGTCCATCCGATCTGCCGCAGACCATCAATCCCGAAGCCGGCCCGAAGCGGGCAGGCGTCGAGACGCATCGCAATCTGAACTGCAACCACTACGACAACTGCCTCGATGAGGCCGTGCGTCGCGGTTGGCAGTCCTTCACGTGCATGAAGTGCCCGATGTACGCCAACCTCGCTCCTCCGCAGATGGGGCTGGAGGCGTACGCCACGCAGCGCCGTCCTGTCTAACCGGGACGTCTGACATCCGGCCCGTTTCCACCCGGGCCTGTTCGCGTTCGCACCCGGTCACGCCCGAAGTCGGGCCGTGGCCGGTGGCCGCGGAGACGTTCCCCCCCGGAGCCACCGCTTCAGGGGACCGCGGCGTAGATGACGGCCACCCAGTACTGGCCCTGGCCGAAGCGCTTGGAGTTGCCCCGCACCAGCCCCACGCCCACCCGGGTGTTGGTGGCGGTGGCCAGGCTGCGTGACTCCGGGACGGCGCTCGGGTCTCCCACGACGAAGAAGTCCACCGAGGCGGTGCCGGCGTCCGGCAGCGCGGAGAACACCCGCTCGTGCAGGGGAGAGGGGTCGCCGTCTCCGGCGGTCGGTTCGTCCTGTGCCAGCGCGTGGCGGGCGTGGTCGCGCGCCAGCCGCTCCAGCGCCTCGCTGCGCACCAGGGGCGGCAGCTTGAGCGTGGCGCGCTGCCGGGACAGGGCCTCGTAGACGTCCGACACCGGGTCCGCCGGGAGCGTCGCGCCGGGCGAGGCCGCCGTGAAGACCTCCGTGACGATGGCCTGGTCCCGGCCGTCCACCTTCTGGAACGCCACGCCCACGCCCATGAAGCGGAAGGCGGGGTCCATCAGGTTCTTGCGGTGGCCCGGGCTGTGCTCGATGCCGAAGTGCGCCGCGAGCGGGCCCGCCGCCATGCCCAGGTTCTCTCCGGCGCGGACGTAGCGCGTGCCCGTCGGCAGGCGGCGGGTGAGCGTGGAGCCGTCCGGTGCGATGTGCGCGAAGAAGCCCTCCGTCGCCATCCGCGTGCTGTAGCGCAGCGCCACCTCCTCCAGCGTCGGATTGGGCGCGAGCTCCGGCAGCTGGTGCGCGCGGCGCAGGGTGTTGATGCGCTCGTAGAGGGCGGTGCGCGCTTCCGCCAGCGTGGTGGGCTCGCGCTGCGCCTCCGGGTCACCGCGCGCGGCGCGGGCGCCCACCTGCACGAGGAACAGGGCCGCCACCTCCGGCCCCGCCTCCGCCTCGCCCACCACCTCCACGGTGTAGCCGCCGGGCCCGGCGAAGCTCACCAGGGCGCAGAAGCCATTGGTGCCAGCAGGCGCGCGGCTCAGGGCCACGCCCTCCACCTCGCCATCCGGCCGGGTGACGAAGACCTGCGGGCTTCGCAGCGGCGACACGAGCTGGCCGCACACGCGCTTCTCCGTCCCGACCTTGGCGATGGACCGGGGGAAGGGGAGCACCTCCGCCTTGCGGTCCACGGTGAGCAGCACCAGCGCGGCGCGCTCGCCCAGGAAGGCGATGCCCACGCCGAAGTGGCTCACGCGCTCGTTGTTGAAGTCCCTGCGCGCGAGGAACGTCTCGATGGCGTGCGCGCGCACCCAGGCCCGGATGACCAGCGCCTTGGGGGATGGATCCGCGGCGCCCGAGTCGCTGACCGCCTCCGTCAACGTGAGCAGGTCCGGGGCGCCGGTGGTGAACTTGCTCAGGGCCTCGCGCGCGAGCCTCCGGGCCGCGGCCTCCAGCGCCTTGTCGTTCGTGGGCGCGCGGCGGCCCACGCGCTCGAACTCGCGCAGCACGTGCAGCCGGGCCCGGGCCTCCTGGGTCTGTGGCGTCTCCTCCGGGAGGGGGGGCGCCAGGTCCTGGCTCGCGGCGTCGGCGACGGAGACGGAGGCCACGGCCGGGGAGGGCGGCTCGGCGGACGCCGGAGCCACGGCCATGCCCGTGAGCAGCAGGCCCAGGAGCACGCCCCTCATCGCGACTCCAGTTGGAAGGCGAGCGACTTCACCGTGCCGGCGCCCAGCTTCTCGTTGAGCCGCTCCAGGAGTGAGTCTGCCTGGCGGGAGAGGACCTGGGCCCACTCGGCGCTCTCCACGGAGATGATCAGCGTGGAGCCGTCCAGCTGGTGCGGGCGGCTGTGGCGCGCGATGTTCTCTCCCACGGCGGCGGTCCAGAGGGGCATGAGCGACGACGCGCGGCCCGACTCTCCCGCCAGGCGCGCCAGCACCCGGGGCAGCAGGCTCTCCAAGGTCTTCGGTTCACCGCGCGCCATTGTCGGGCGATTCTGGAACCCCTCGCGCCGGAAGCCAACCAACACTTGCCTGCCCGCCCGTCTGATTTCCCAAGGCCCCGGACTCCGCCCCCGGGCCGGGTGTCCGGCGAAAGCGCGGCCGGTGCCATCCCCCGTCGCGTCACGGCCCTTCCCCTTGTAAGGTCGGGGCAAGGCCGGTCCCCCTCGGAGTCCCCATGCGTTCCATCCCCCATCCGGTCCGGTTCCCCGGCCTCGTGCTCGCATGCCTGCTGGCCTGCGTCATGGGCTGCGGGATGTCCGACATGGATGCGCCGTTCATCCACGGCGGCAGGACGGACGGCGCCTGCACGGTGGATCAGGAC
>JAFADT010000341.1 GCA_023424585.1 Pseudomonadota bacterium | reverse complement strand
GCGCGACACCGTGACGAAGGTGAAGCTGGCGGACGTGCTCGCCCTGCCCGAGGCGAAGGAGAAGCTGGACGGCTCGGTGAAGTTCTACCTGGACGGCGCGAAGACGCCCAACGTGCTGAAGAACCTGGGCAGCGACACCACGAACAAGAAGACCAACAGCGTGGGCAAGTCGGACGACTACGCCTGCAAGTGGGCCACGCTCTCCGCGCTCATCTCCCTGCAGGAGGGCGCGAAGAAGAACGGCGCCAACGCGGTGGTGAACATCGTCAGCTACTACAAGAAGGTGGAGTCCAAGAGCGCCACCGAGATCGAGTGCCACGCCGGCAGCTTCGTCACCGGCGTCGCGCTCAAGGGTGACTACGCCACGGTCGCCAGGTAGTCCCCCAAGCAGGACCGAAGGCCGCCGGCGCGGCGGGCCCTCCCGCCGCGCCGGCACCTCCCAGCCTCGGAGTTGCTTCAGAACAGCTTCTGCCCCAGCGCGTCGAAGGCCTCGGCGCGGATCGCGGCGGCGGGGCTGGCCGGGTACTCCTCGGCGAGCAGGGTCCAGATCATCTTGTCGCGGAGCACGCCATCGGGTGCGGCGATCCGCTGTCGCAGGGTGCCTTCGTGGAGGAACCCCAGCCGTCGCGCGACCGCCGCGCTGCGGACGTTACGCGGGTCACAGTGGATCTCCACCCGGCGCACGCCCTCCACCTGGAAGGCGACGCGGGTGAGCGCCCCGGCCATCTCCGTCGCCAGCCCCCGGCCCGTGTGGGCGGCTGAGATCCAGTAGCCCATCTCCAGGCCCCCCTCGCCCACCCGGGGATGCAGCCCCGTGCCGCCGAGGACCTCGGAGCCGTCGCGGCTGAACACGCCGTAGGCGAAGTCCTGGCCCAGGTCGAAGAGCCCGCGCATCCGGCGCAGCTGCCCGGCCTGCTGCTCAACGTCCATGGGATAGCGCTTCGCCCACTCCATCCACGGGCGCAGGTGCTCCCGGTTGGCTTCGATGGCGCGCAGCGCCAGCGCGGCGTCGGACGGCGACCAGCAGCGGAGCACGGTGTGCTCGGTCTGGACTGTGTATGCAGGACGAAACGCGGTGGAAGACATACGTCCCTCGAATGGCGCGAAGCCCCGCCGGAGCCAGGCCCTGGAGTGCAATCGCCGGGATGAAACCACCGTTTGCACTGTTGGTGGCACGCCCGCGTGCGCCAGAGTGCGCCACCCCGTTCGGGTTACATCCAGGAGCCTCTATGTCGTTCCGTCCCAGACCGCCGTTTGGCGCCGCGCGCATGACGCTCGGCGTCTGCGCGACCGCGCTCATCAGCGCGTGCGCCTCCACCGCGCCCGCGGAGAAGTCCCCACCGCCGACCCAGGCCGCCGCCACCCCGGCCCCGGCGCCCGCGGCCCCCGCCGCGCCCAAGCCCCACTTCGGGAGCTTCGGCGTCGACACGCCGGGCATGGATACCTCCGTCGCCCCCGGCGATGACTTCTACCGCTACGTCAACGGCAGGTGGGCGGAGACCACGGAGATCCCGCCGGACCGCTCCGCCTTCGGCATGTTCACGCGCCTGGCCGAGGACGCCACCCGGCAGACGCGCGACATCCTGGAGGCCGCCGCGAAGTCGGACGCCCCCGCCGGCAGCGAGGAGCGCAAGCTGGGCGACTACTACGCCAGCTACATGGACGAGGCCGCCATCGAGGCGAAGGGCGCCACGCCGCTCAAGCCGGAGCTGGAGCGCATCGCCGCCGTCGCCAACCGCAAGGCGCTGGCGTCGCAGTTGGGCACCACGCTGCGCAGCGACGTGGATCCGCTCAACACCGGCGCGGCCACCACGGACCGCCTCCTGGGCCTCTGGGTGGCCGAGGACCTGAACGAGCCCAGCCGCTACGCCGCCTACCTCCTCCAGGGCGGCCTGGGCCTGCCGGACCGCGACTTCTACCTGAAGGACACGCCGCGCTTCAAAGAGGTGCGGGAGAAGTACCAGCAGCACATCGCGACGCAGCTGAAGAACGCCGGCATCCCCGACGCGGAGGCGAAGGCCCGCGCCATCTTCGGCCTGGAGCTGAAGATCGCCCGGGTCCACTGGTCCGCGCAGGACACGCAGGACGTGGCCAAGGTGAACAACCCCTGGAAGCAGGCGGACTTCGCGAAGAAGGCGCCCGGCATGGACTGGGCCGCGTACTTCGCGAGCGCGGGCCTGGCGTCCCAGAAGGACTTCATCGTCTGGCAGCCGTCCGCCATCACCGGCATTGCGAAGCTGGTGGGCAGCGAGCCCCTCCAGACGTGGAAGGACTACCTGGCCTTCCACACCATCCTGCAGAGCGCCCCGTTCCTGTCGAAGGCCTTCGTGGACGCGGGCTTCGACTTCAGCGGGAGGACGCTCTCCGGCGCGCAGCAGCTGAGCGAGCGCTGGAAGCGCGGCGCCAGCTTCACCAACGGCGCCATGGGCGAGGCGGTGGGCAGGCGCTACGTGGAGAAGCACTTCCCGCCCGCCGCCAAGGCCGAGGCGGACCAGATGGTGCGCAACATCCTGGCCGCGCTGGGCCGCCACATCGACGCGCTCGAGTGGATGTCGCCGGAGACCAAGGCCCGCGCCAAGGAGAAGCTGGCCACGGTGCAGGTGGGCATTGGCCACCCGGACACCTGGCGTGACTACTCCGGCCTGGAGGTCGTGAGGGGAGACGCCTTCGGCAACGCGGAGCGCGCGGAGCTCTTCGAGCACCACCGCAACCTGGCCAAGCTGGGCAAGCCCGTGGACCGCAAGGAGTGGTTCATGACGCCCCAGGAGGTCAACGCGCTCAACTCGCCGCAGCAGAACTCCATCATCTTCCCGGCCGCCATCCTCCAGCCCCCGTTCTTCGACCCGAACGCGGACCCGGCCGTGAACTACGGCGGCATCGGCTCCGTCATCGGGCATGAGATCGTCCACAGCTTCGACGACGTGGGCGCGCAGTTCGACGCGAAGGGCAAGCTGTCCAACTGGTGGACGGAGAAGGACCTGGCGCAGTTCCAGGCCGCGGGCAAGGCGCTGGCCGCCCAGTACGACGCGTACAAGCCCCTGCCGGACATGAACGTGAACGGCGAGCTGACGCTCGGTGAGAACATCGCCGACGTGGCGGGCGTCTCCATCGCCCACGACGCCTACGTGATGTCCCTGGAGGGCAAGCCCGCGGCCACGCTGGACGGCTTCACGGGCGAGCAGCGCTTCTTCCTGGGCTTCGCGCAGGTGTGGCGCAACAAGTTCCGCGAGCCGCTGCTGCGCCGGCTGCTGGTGACGGACGGCCACTCGCCCGGCATGTACCGCGCGGCCACCGTGCGCAACCTGGATGCGTGGTACCCGGCGTTCGACGTGAAGGCGGGCCAGGGCCTCTACCTGCCGCCGGAGCAGCGCGTGAAGGTCTGGTAGTTTCGGAGGACTCCTGCGCCGGGCGCACGAAGACCGTGCGTCCGGTGCACTGGTGCCAGGCGCGGCGCGGGCGCACGGTGGGGACATGACCACGACCCTGCACTCGCCCCCTGTCGCCTCCCTGCTCACCCACCTCTTCGCCGACGCGCGCAAGACGGACGCCGCCGTGCTCGCGCCCTTCAGCGCCCTCCCCGCGGACGAACGCAGGGCCCGGCTGGACCGCGACCCGCGCGCCTTCTACGCGAGCGTCGCGGAGGCCTACCTGCCGGTGTCGGAGGAGCTGGGCCGGCTGCTCTACGCGCTCGCCCGCGCGCGCCGGGCCCGCACGGTGGTGGAGTTCGGCACGTCCTTCGGCATCTCCACGGTGCACCTGGCGGCGGCGCTGCGCGACAACGGCGGCGGCCAGCTCATCACCACGGAGTACGAAGCCTCCAAGGCGCGCCGGGCGAAGGAGCACCTCACCCGCGCGGGGCTGGTGGACCTGGTGGAGTTCCGCGTGGGCGACGCGCTGGAGACGCTGCGCGCGGACGTGCCGGACGGCGTGGACCTGGTGCTCCTCGACGGCGCGAAGCCGCTGTACCTGCCGCTCTTGCGGCTGCTGGAGCCGAAGCTCGGGCCCGGCGCCATCCTGGTCGCGGACAACGTGACGATGAGCCCGGAGTTCGCGGCGCACCTGGCGCGGCCGGAGCACGGCTACGTCACCATTCCCCTGCCCTGGGCGGACGACGACTGCCTCTTCGCCGTGCGCGCCGCCTGACGGCCCGAGGCGTGGAGGCGGCCCGCGGCTAGACTGGCCCGCATGGCGGACCTGGACCTGAACCTGCTCGTGGCGCTCGACGCGCTCCTGCGCGAGGGCAGCGTGGCGCGCGCCGCGGACCGGCTGGGCTTGAGCGCGCCGGCCATGAGCCGCACGCTCACGCGCATCCGGACCGCCCTGGGAGACCCGGTGCTGGTGCGCGCGGGGCGCGGCCTGGTGCCCACGCCCCGGGCCCTGGCCCTCCAGGAGCAGGTGCGCGCCGTGGTGCGGGACGCCACCGCGCTGCTCGCGCCGGGCACGCCCACCGCGCCGGCGCAGCTGACGCGCACGCTGACGGTGCGGGTGAACGACGGCGTCATCCCGCTGCTGGGC
>JAFADT010000295.1 GCA_023424585.1 Pseudomonadota bacterium | reverse complement strand
TCGGCCTGCCGCTTCGTCGCGAAGTCCACCAGGCCGTTGGCCCCGGTGAGCGCGTCCTGGAACGCCTGCGGGCTGCTCAGGAACGTGAAGCCCGCCTGCTCCGCGTTCTCGCCCACCACCCACGGGGTGATGAGCGCGTGCTCCTCGCGGAAGCGCGCCTCCAGCGGCCCCGGGGCGAGCAGGCCGTCCACCGCCTCCAGCGCGTACTTCTCGTAGACGGGCCGGTAGACGGGGTCGTCCATCAGGTAGCGGATGAGCGGCCAGGTCGCGTCCACGGCCTCCTGCGACAGCGACGTGGCGCGCATGCCGTCCTGGAACGACCGGTCATGGTCCCACGTCACCCAGTGCAGCCGGCCGTTCTCCCCCGGGTGCGAATACAGCAGGTAGTTGTGGGCCATGGCGCCATACGCGTCCCAGTTCTCGATGACGGTGTTGTAGGCCAGCCACTTGAGGAAGCCGTCCACGTCCAGCGTGGCCTCCAGCCGCGTGCGCCACGCGACGGAGTCCGCGCGGTCCGAGTTGAGCGCGGTGATGAGCGCCTGCACGCTGCCCCAGCCCGCCTTCTCCGCCGCCTTGTTGTCCGGCTCGAACGAGGCCTCGTCGAAGCTCTGGAGCCGCGCGCCGGTGCCGTCCGCCTCGTAGAGCGGGCCGCTGTCGTCGCCGAAGAAGCGCTCGAGCAGCGGGTCGCCGGGGTCCTCCGCCAGCGTGTAGAGGCCCCAGTATCGAGGTCCGTCGCCGTGGTCCAGGTAGACGGCGGCGAACGCGGTGTAGCTGGCCGGGACGCCCGCCTCGCGGAACAGGTCCGTGGCCACCTTGTTGCGGAGGAGCGACGCGTCCGCCACCGCGTTGGACAGCGACAGCTTGCCGAAGCCGTAGAAGTGCTGGCCCTCGATTTCAGGGTGCGCGTCCTCGAACTTGTCGAAGTTGAAGCGCAGCGGCAGCTTGCCCACGCCGCTCCGCCACCCCTGGGACAGCGACGAGTTGCCCTTGTAGCGCAGCCCCACGTAGTTCCACGTCTTGCCCTCGAACTTCACCGTCGCGGGCACGTACACCGGCGTGTTGGGGATGAGGTCGCCTCCGCCGCCACCCGCGCCGCCGCCTGGATCAAACCCGCCGCCGTCGGGAGGCCCGCCAGGGCCGCCGCCACCACCCCCGCCCATCGTCGGGAGGCACGCGAGCGCGCCGCCCATGGGAGACGTGGAGCAGGTGCTGGTGAAGGTGTTTCCGTTGAACGTCGCGGTGCAGTCCTCGCCGGACGCCTTGCCTACGCAGGCCGCCTCGAACTCCGCGGGGAAGCCGCCTCCGCCACCGCCGCCCATGCCACCATCGGGCGGGCCACCCATGCCCCCGCCGCCCCCGCCGATACCTCCGCCCGCGCCGAACTCGCCGAGCATGGACGTCATGTCGTCCTGCATCGTCGCCCAGTCCTCCGGCGTGACGACGATGTCCAGGCGCTGCACCTTCCCCTGGGGGAAGACGACGTCATAGGCCGGTGGCGCGTGCTTCCCGTGGGAGGCGTCGGTCCAGGTGTCGGGGCGGTCGCTGCCACAGGCGGTGAGGGCGAAGGCCAACAACGCGAAGGCGCCGGACAGGCGCGGACGAGGCAAGGCCATGAGGAGTCCCTTCTCGGGTGCGGGGGAGCACGGCCACGGCGGAACGGGGGCTCCGCCGTGGCACTGCGATTCCGGACCTTGAAGGGTGGACGTGACTTCTTTGTTACACGGATGTGACGGATTGTTTCCAGGAATGTGGCTGGACTTCCCTTGAGACGTCCGAGGCGGCTCAGGTCCTGGGCGGTGTGTTGTAGCCGGCGTCGCCGTAGGGCTTCAGGCGCTCCAGCCACATCTCCTCCAGCACCTTCAGCTCCTCCGCGGGCGGAGGGCCGCCGGGCTCCTCGCGGGGCTTGAGCCTGTCCAGCACCTCGAAGGAGAAGGCCGCCTCGCCGTAGCGCTCCCAGTCCGCCTGGAGCTCGGGGACGCGGTGCATGCGCTGGGCGAACTCGAACCGGATGCGGTTGAACATCGCCGTCAGGTTGAGCGCGTGGCCCACGAACAGCTTGCCGTTGGCGTGGCAGCGGATGGCGTAGATGCCCATGGGCACCTCCGCCTCCTTGTATGCGCGCTTGCGTTCCGCGCGGGCCGCGCGCGAGTCGTCACCGGCCGACATGGGGGCCTCCGTAGCCTCGCGCGACGAGCTTCGCCTCCAGCCGGTCCTTCGCGGCGGCGTCGCGAGGGCGCACCCAGTCGCGGCCCATCCGTTCCCAGTCCGCGTCCCGCGGGTCGATGCCCAGCGCCTGGAGGAAGTCGGCCTCGCAGACGAAGCACTGCGTCCGGAAGGGGAAGAGGAACCCCCCCTGCGATTCCAAGGAGCGAGCGGCGCCCTCGTAGGAGGAGAACCACCGGTTGAGGAACACGCTCTGGCCCTTCTGGAAGAGGGCGCGCGTGTCCAGGCGCCCCTCGCGGGCCTCCAGGGCCTGCTTCAGGTCCGTCCAGGTGGCGTGGCCCGCTTCGCGCGCGACCACGGAGAGCCCGTGCTTGTGCTTCACGCTGTCCCGGCGCGCGAGCACCTCGCCCAGGGACAGGGCCGCGAAGAAGGGCAGGGCGCGCATCCGCTCCGCGGCGCGCGTGGCGCGGGCGGTGTCGGGCGAGTCCAGGTCCTTGAGCAGCAGGGACGCGCGGACCTTGTATTCATGAAGCGTGACGGGGAGGGTGCTGCCGGTTCCCATGACGAATCCTCCGGTGCTGGCCCTCACCCGTTGGGGGACCGTGGAAGGACTTCATCGGGAGTCTGGCGACAGCGGGTGAAGCGAGGGTGACGTCGTCTTTCCGGGTGGCGGGCGCCCCTCGGCACCCGTGGGGCCAATAGACCAGCGCCTCCCCCGGGCGTCAACGCGGCCGTGGGCCCGCGGGCAGGGGGGCGCCCCATGGCCCGGCGCCCACTCGACGCCGAGCGCGCGAAGGGCTCCCTGCGCTGCGCCCGGGAGAGCGCGCCAGCTATGCTCTGGCCTGATGCCCGAACGCGCACGAACAGCTCCCGCCACGCCCCCCCTCTCCGACTCCGGGATGGATGTCGAGCGGGTCCTGGAAGGAGGGGCGGAGGTCATCTCCGGGGCGCTGCGCCCGTATGCGGAGATGGAGGCCGTGCTGTCGGCCCGGGGCTGGAAGCGCCGGTTCCTGAAGCAGCCGGAGCGGGTGTCCGCGCTGGTGGCCGGCGCTCCAGGCGTGCGGGAGGTGCTGGAGCGTGTGCGTCGCCGCGCGGAGGTGGAGGGGTGGACCGAGGACACGCCCGTCCTGCGGCAGGCCCGCGCCCTCTCCCAGCAGCTCGAGCGGCTCACCCGGCTCGCGCGGCAGCGGCTGGACACGTTGACGGTCGCGCCTCCGGGCGTGGTCCTCGAGGAGGCGCTGACGCGGCTGGAGGCATTGCTTCGCCAGCCTGTCAGCAAGGCGCTGAAGGAGGGCGAGGTGCTGGTCTTCGTGCCCGAGATCAACCGTTCGAAGCAGCCCGGCCCGGGCGTGGCCGGCACGAACATTCCCTCCCGCTATTTGCTGCTGGTGCCGCTGGGCGCCCTGCTCGGGTTCCTCCTCCTGGTCTCGGGGCTCCCCGGGGCCAAGACCCTGGGAATCGCCTTCCTGGGGCTCTTCCTCGGCGGCATCCTGCTGTGGAACCTGCTGCGCTTCGGCGAGGTGCGGCTCACCAGCGAGCGGGTGCTCTGGAATCCCTTGATCGGTGAGGCGCAGGCGGTGCGCCTGGACTCGATCGCGGATGACGGCGTCCGCCTGGACCTGGGCCAGTTCGACCTGGTGGTGACGGGGGACCGCCGGCTGCGCGCGCGCGGCGTGCAGGATGCCCTGGGGCTGCTGCTCATGCTGGAGCTGCACCGGCAGCCGCCCCTGCTCGGCGCGGCGCGGTCCGGCGTCCGGTTGGAGGATGTCGCCCTCCTCCCCGCGAAGGTGGGGGACGTCGAGGGGGTCTGCGTCCTGCGTCCCCGGACGCTGGCGTTCATCCCCGACGGGCGCGGCCCGCAGGTGCTCCAGGCCGTCACCAGAAAGCCCACGTCGCTGAGGGGCTTCGAGCCGGACCGGGTGTTGGAGGCGCTGCGCTGGCTGCCCGCGGAGGAGTTCGACGCCTGTATCTCCCGCGTGGTGGCCGCCACGCGGGGAGCGGGGAGCCTGACCTGGGCCGTGGGAGATGCGCACTTCGTCCCGGGGCTGCCGCTGTGGATGGCCATCCGGATCAAGCACGGTGAGCAGGTGATGCTCGCCCGGGCGGAGTGGCGCTACCTGGCCGCCGCCGAGCGGCTCCTCCAGGGCTGGAGGCGGCGCCCCACGCCTCCGTCGCAAGATTGACGTGCGCCCGGGAGCAGGCGCTGCCCTCGCCTACGACTCGGACTGACCGCGACGCAGGCCCAGGGCCTTCATCTTCTTGTAGAAAGCCGGGGTCCGTCACGCTGTTGAACCGTGTTGATTCCTCTGTGATTGCGAGGACTTCGCGCGGCGGCGGTGTTGATGCTGTTGGTCCTTCGCGACCGCTCGTGATGGCAGATGAGCACGCGGCAGACACACGGGCTCGTGTTGCCGCGTTCCGCGCTGGCATCCCGGCTGCTCCTGGATGCGATGCCTGCGCTGATTCTCAGGCCTGCCTTGATCACGCGCTTGAGGCTGCTGTGACGCTCCTTTCTCAGCTCGCCGGCTCGTAACGCTTCGCGAGCCGCTCCGCCTCCGGGCTCGCTCTCCCACCTCTCGCCGGTTCGTCGTGCTCGATGCACGCACGACTCGGTCGTGGACCATTCCCTTCACTCCGATGCCGACGCGCCCTCAGCGCGAACAGGAGACGTGTGTCATGCCGTCCAAACGCAATGCAGTGAACCACGTGCAGTCCCCCATCCCTGATGAGTTCACGCTGACCTTCAAGCGCGCCCCTGGTGGAGGATGGGTTGCCTCCGGCGCGTCCACGGGGAAGGGTCACTACGCCTATGAGGCGTTCTGCGACGCCTTCTGCCGTCTGGCGAAGAAGCCCGTCTCCGCCGCGAGCCTGCCGTCCACGAAGACGGACGCCAGGGTCCGGCGCGGCAAGAAGGGCGGTGGCCGATGAGCCGCTCTCTCTACGCGGGGTGGGACTCGAAGCAGGGCCGCCGGGACTACCAGCAGGACGCGGTGGGGTTCTGCGAGGGCCCCGCCGGGTGGCTCGGCGTGGTGGCGGACGGGGTGGGCAGCTACGAGGGGAGCGACCGCGCGTCGGTGCTCGCCGTTGAGTCCGCCATCGCCAGCACGGCGCCGGCGCTCGTGGACGGTGGCGACCTGCGCCTCTACGCGGCGACCGCGGTGGAGGACACGCACCGCAACATCCGCCGTGAGATGGACGCCCTGGGCAAGCCGGGGGCGACGACGCTGGCCCTGGTGCTGGTGGCCGGGGCGCGCGCGGTGGTGGCGCACGTGGGCGACAGCCGGGTGTACCGGCT
>JAFADT010000738.1 GCA_023424585.1 Pseudomonadota bacterium | reverse complement strand
GCATGGCCCAGCCCAGCGCTGCGTGCGCGGACGCGCGCGTGTCCTGCAGCTCCGTCACGCGCCCGAAGGTCAGCTGCGCCATGCCGTACTGGTGCGCGTCCAGGTAGCCCATGCCCAGGGCCTCCAGCGCCTCCGCGGTGAGGACCTTCTCCGCCTTCTTGCGCAGCTCCTCCAGCGCCGCGGACTGCGTGGGCGCGGCCGGCGGCGGCACCGGCAGCGCGGCCACGTCCGTGCGGTTGCGGCAGCCCACCACCGCCGCGCTGAAGACCTCCAGCGACTCCGCGCGGGACAGGCACGCCTTGAAGGCCTCGTCCGAGCGGGCCTTGAGCGGCGCCACCTGCTGCTTCACCGCGTCGTTGAACTGCTTCGTCTCCGCGGCGGACAGCCCGGCGGGCACCGGCGTCTGGTCCACCACGTCCGCGATGTGGCCGTACGCGAGGGCGATCTTCCACAGCGACGCCACCGCCCACTCCGGGTACCCGAGCGACGCGGCCTGCGTGTAGACGCCCTCCATGGCCTGGAGCGCGGCGACCTTCTCCTCCACCTTGTCCGCGGGCAGGTCCTTGTAGCCGCGATAGAGGATCTCCCCCAGGTACCAGAGCCCCCTGGCCGCCTCCTCCGTCTGGCCGTTGGGGCCCTGCACCGCGGCGGTGAGGGTGGAGATGAGCGCGTCCGGGCTGGCCGTGGGCGCGGTGGTGGCCTGCACCTCCGCGAGCACCGCCGCGGCGGCCACGTTGTTCTTGTCCTGCTTGAGCGCGGCCTCCGCCGCCGCCTTCGCGCGCGAGTAGTCCTTCTGCTTCAGGCGCGTCTCCGCGAGCAGCGCCAGCACCTCGCCCTTGCGCGCGCCCGCGGCCTCCGCGGCCGTCTCCAGGTTGCGGGACGCCTCCGGGTACTCCCCCAGCGCGATGCGCAGGCGGGCGCCGGCCATCCAGCCGTCCACCGACGCCAGGTCGCCCGTCAGCTTCTGGCCCACCTGCTCGAACCAGCTGGCCGCCTCGTTGAAGGCCGCCGCCTCCGCGGCGTGGCGGCCCAGCGTCAGCAGCACGTCCGACAGGTACTGGCTCTTGGGGTAGGCCTGCACCAGCTTCGCGCCCAGCTCGCGCTCGCGCGGCAGGTCGCGCTTCTCGCGCGCGGCGGTGAACGCGCCGTAGAGCGCCTTCTCGCCGATGTCGCTGTTCTTGTTCTCGTCCGCGACCTTCATCAGGCCCTCGATGACGTCGCCCGTCTCCTGCGCGCTCTGGAGGGCCAGCTCGTCCAGGGCCTCCGCCTTGCTCTGCGTGAGGATCTTCTGCACCTCCCCGCGGAAGCCGGGGGGCAGCGCGGACGCGAGGAACTTGCGGCCCGTCTCGTCCAGCTTCTTGAAGTCGTTCACCTGCCGCAGGCTGTCCAGGGCCAGGTTGCCCGCCACCGGCGCGTCCTTGTACTGCGGGTGCGCCAGCGCGAACGCGGTGAACAGCTCCGCCGCCTTCGGGTACTCGCCGTCCTCGTAGTAGGCGCGCGCGATGTTGAACTTCACGTCCAGCACGTGCGGGCTCTGCGGGTAGCGCGACACGTAGCTGGCGCCCAGCAGCTTCAGCGCCTGCCGCGCGTCGGCGACCTCGAAGGCGTTGCGCTTCAGGGCCTCCTCCGGCTTGAGCGTGGAGAAGTGGGCCAGCAGCGCGCCGTACAGGGCGGAGTCCACGGCCTTGTCGTCCCTGGCCTTGTCCTCGTAGCGGGCCAGCTCCTCGAACTGGCGCGCGGCCTCCGGGAACTCCTTGGCGGCGAAGAGCGCGTCCGCGCGGTTCTTCATGATGGGCCGCACGTACTGCTCCGGCCGGAACAGCCCCAGGTACTCGCGGTAGGCGTCCGCGGCCTTCACGTACAGCTCCCGCGAGTCCGCCTTCTGCGCGGCCAGGTGCACCTGCGTGGACAGGTCGCGCGCCATCTCCTCCAGCTCCGCGAGCTGCTTCTTGCGCTCGGGCTCCGCCAGCTCCGGGTCCGTCTTGCTCTGCACCGCGGCGCGCACGAGGAAGCGGATGTCCTCCGGCTCCGGCATCACCTTGCCCTTGGCGGCCTTGAGCGAGTCATACAGCTTCTGCCCGCGCTCCAGGTCCATCTCCGGGTCGGGCTGCACCTCCATCAGCTTGCGCAGCGCGGGGATGGCCCACTCGTACTGCTGCTTGATGAAGTAGCGGTTGCCCAGCTTGTCCAGCGCGAGCGCGTAGGTGGCGCGGCTGTCGCTGAGCTTCTCGAAGTAGTTGAGGGCGCCCTTGGGCGGCTTGGCCTCCGTGTAGCTGTAGACCAGGTCCAGCAGCGCCTCGCGCTTGACGTTGAGCGCCTTCTTCACGTCCACGCCGGGCAGGGGCGCGCTGGCGGCGGCCGCCTCGAAGAACGTCACCGCCTCCGCGTGCTTGGCCTGGTTCACGCGGATCCACCCCATCTTGTAGCGGGCCAGGTCGTGCACCGGCGAGGGCGGCAGCTCCAGGATGGCCTGGTAGTGCTTCTCCGCCTCGCCGAGGTCCGCCTTGTCGAAGAAGTGGTCGCCCAGGATCTGCTCGGCCTCCAGGCGCAGCGGGCTGGTGGGGTACTTGCGCGTCAGGTCCCCCAGCGTCTTGAGCATCTCGTCGAACTGGCCCAGCTCGCGCTGCTCGTGCGCCAGGTAGAACGTCACCTGATCCCCGTCCTTGAAGTCCGGGTACTCGCGCAGGAGGCGGTAGTACATCTGCACCGCCTTCTGCTTCATGAGGCGCGTCTCCGGGGAGACGATGGCGCCGGTGGCTCCCTCCGGCCGGGACTCGGCCTGGAGGTAGTACACGTAGCGGCTCTTCTCCACGTAGAGCTCGGCCAGCCGGAACTGGAGGTCCGGCAGGTAAGGCGCGTTGCGGCTCTTGGAGATGAGCCGCTCCGTCTCGCCGATGGCGCGGTCCACCTTGAAGATGTCGCGCTTCAGCTTGGCGATGAGCTCCTCGCGCTCCTTCGCCTTGGACACGATGGGGTTGGCGTTGGGGCCCACGCGGGGGCCTGGGGCCGCGGCCGCGAGCAGCGCGGCGGTGATGAGGCCGGTGAACGGGCCGGTCATGGGGTTTCCTCGATGCAACGGCTCTCGATGCGGACCCGGTAGGACTTGAGCTCGTCGTTCCAGTATTCGTTGTCGAACTTGAAGGCGACCTGCGCGGGAGACAGCAGCTCCTCCTCTTCCGCCGCCACCACCTGCGCGCCCTTCTTCACGCGCTCGTACAGCTTGAGGCCGACCTCGTACTCCATGAGGCGCACCTGCTCCGCGGCGCGCAGCAGGGTGTCCGCCTCCTGGCGCACGGCGTCCTGGAGCCGCGCGTCGTACACGCGCACGGCCTCCGCGTGGGACAGGTCATACAGGCGCGTCAGGTGCCCGAAGAGCCGGTCGCCGAAGCTGCCGGCGTAGCGACCCAGGCGCTCGCCCTCCAGGTCCAGGAGGGACACGAACCTCGCGGCGCGCTGGGTGCCGCCGTGGGCGTTGGCGGCGCGGCGCAGGCGCAGGTCCTGGCT
>JAFADT010000280.1 GCA_023424585.1 Pseudomonadota bacterium | reverse complement strand
GCGTGGAGGCGGAGAAGGACCTCCTCCGCCTGCGGGGCCGGGGCCGCACGCTCACCCTGGGTGACGAGGCCGCGCGCACGCGCCTGTCCGCGGAGCTGGCCGCGGCGGGGCTCGCGCCGCCCACCGTCACGGAGCTGTCGCAGAAGCTGGGGCTCGCGCCCGCGAAGCTGCAGGAGCTGCTGAAGGTGCTGGTGGCGTCGGGCACGGGCGTGCGGGTGAGCGAGGAGCTGTGCTTCGACGCGGGCGCCCTGGAGGACCTGCGCGCCCGGCTGGTGACGTACCTGAAGGAACGGAGGGAGATCACCACCCAGGGCTTCAAGGAGCTGGTGGGTCAGAGCCGCAAGTTCACCATCCCCCTGTCGGAGTACTTCGACCGGGAGAAGGTGACGCTGCGGGTGGGGGACAAACGGGTGCTGCGTCGCGGATGAGCTCCAAGGCCTACAACGCGCAGGACCTGCGCGCCCTGGTGGAGCCCTTCACCCAGCCCATGCTGGTGCTGGAGTCGGAGGGGCGCGTCTGGGTGGCCAACGCCGCGTACGCGCGGCTGTTGGGCCTGCCCCTGGACCAGGTGGAGGGCCGCTCCTTCCTGGACTTCGTGCAGCCGGAGGAGCGCAGCAGGATCGGCGAGCGCTTCCGCCGGCTGACCACCGGCGCGCAGCTGGATGGACGCCCGCAGCTCTACAAGGTGCTCAGCGTCCACGGCACGCCGGGCGAGGTCTTCGTGCAGGCCAACCCCCTGCGGCTGGAGGAGGGCCGCTTCGCCCTGCTGCTCAGCTGCATGGTGATGCCGGACCACCCCGGTGAGCTGGTGGTGGCGGAGCGGCTGGTGGACACGTCCGCGGGGCTGGTGTCCGCGCGCTCGGAGGAGGGCGTGCGGCGCGTGGCGCTGGCGGGCCTGGAGGCCGCGGGCTTCCGCGCGCGCATCCTGCGCTGGGACGGCACGCGGCTGGTGGTGCGCGACGGCGTGGCCCTGCCGGCGGATTCGCACCTGGCGCTGGAGGCCCTGTCGGACGGGCGGCCGGTGTTCGGCGGCGCGGACCAGGCGCAGCCCACGCACGCGTACCTGCCGGTGGGCGGGCCCCAGTCCGAGGTGCTGTGGGTGGCCGGCCCGTGGGTGGCGCCCCGGCACGGCTCGGTGCTGACGCTGTTCGCGAAGGTGGTGGGCGCGGCGCTCGCGGACGCCCACCTCCAGGCGGACGGCGCGCGCAGCGCCTGGGAGGTGGAGGCGGTGGCGGAGATGGCGCGCTTCGTGGCGCAGCCCGTGCCCCCACCCCCGGAGATGTTCCTCGCGCGCGTGGCGGAGCTGCTCCAGGCCCGCGCGGTGGCGCTGCACGTCGCCTCCGAGCCGGGCCAGGCCCCCACGCTCGTCGCGCACGTGGGGTTGGAGGAGCGGAGCGACGCGGACGCCATCCTCGCGACCGGCGTGCTGCTGGCCGCCCCGCCCCTGGAGGGCGGAGGCGTGCTGTCGTCCGAATCGCAGGGGCGCGCGCTGGAGACGCTGTCCCAGGGCCGCTTCGGCAGCGGGACGGCGGCGCGGCTCACCCGCGGCGGTGAGTGCATGGGCGTGGTGCAGGCGCTGCGCGCGAGGGAGCGCCCCTTCGACGAACGGGACGCGCGGCTCCTGTCCACGCTCGCGGAGCTGCTGGTGACGCTCTTGGAGCAGCGCCGCCTCCGCGCGGAGTCCGCGCGCCAGCTCACGGAGACGCGCCTGCTGCTGGACCTGGCGCGCACCACGTCCGGCGTGCTGGAGACGGCGAGCATCCTGGACGTCGCGTCCGACTTCCTGGTGCACCTGCTGGACGTGTCCAACTGCTTCATCCTGCTCTACGACGAGCAGGCCAAGGTGCTGCGCGGCGCGGCGGCGTCCGCGGCCCACCGCGACCTGTTCCGCACGGTGGTGGTGCCGCTCGACAGCGACGACCTGGCCGCGCGCGTGGCCCAGGAGCGCAAGCCCCTCGCCGTGGAGGACCTGACGTCCGCGAGCAGCTCCGTGAGCGCGGTACTCATCGACCGGCTGGGGGAGAAGGCCCTCCTGGGGCTGCCGCTCACCTCGCGCGAGGAGCTCATCGGCGTGGTGCTGGTGGACGACGTGCGCGGCCCGCGCCCCTTCGGCCCGGAGCTGATCGAGCTGGCGGAGGCGACGTGCGGCCAGCTGGCGCTGTCCATCGCCAACGCGCGCCTCTACGAGTCGCTGTGGGCCAGCTACGCGGAGCTGGCCGCCACCCGCGCGGAGATGGTGAAGCGCGAGCGCTTCGCCGCGCTGGGCGAGCTGTCCGCCATCGTCGCCCACGAGGTGCGAAACCCCCTGGGCGTCATCTTCAACGCGGTGGCCACGCTCCGGCGCATCATGAACCCCAGCGGCGACACGGCCATGCTGCTGGACATCGTCGCGGAGGAGAGCGACCGCCTCAACCGGATGGTCGCGGACCTCCTGGACTTCACCCGCCCGCGCAACCCGGTGCTCCAGCCGGAGGACCTGCTGCGCGTGCTCCAGGACGCCTTCGAGGCCGCGAAGGCGCAGGCCCCCACGGAGCGTCCGGTGTACGTCTCCGTGGAGGTGGAGCCCGGCCTCGCCACGGTGCCCATGGACCGGCGGCAGATCCGCCAGGCCCTGTTCAACGTGGCCGTCAACGCCATCCAGTCCATGCCCCAGGGGGCGAGGTCCGGGTGCGCGCGCGCCGGGACACGCACGCAGGACGCGAGCAGCTGAGAATCGACGTGATGGACCAGGGGCCGGGCATCCCGGCGGAGCTGCTCCACCGCGTCTTCGAACCCTTCTTCACCACCAAGGCCCAGGGCACCGGCCTGGGGCTGGCGGTGGTGAAGCGCATCCTGGAGGAGCACCGCGGCGAAATCGCCGTGGAGAGCGCTCCCGGACGCGGAACCCTCTTCACCTTCTGGCTGCCGCTCACGCAGCCCCAGTCCCTCTCATGACCGACGCGACCACACCGGTTCCCCGAGGACGCATCCTCGTGGTGGACGACCAGCGCAACATGCGCGCCACCACCGCCCTGCTCCTGCGCGCGGAGGGCTACACCGTCTCCGAAGCCGCCACCGGCGACGAGGCGCTGATTCTGCTCGCGAAGGAGCGCGTGGACCTGCTCCTCACGGACCTGAAGATGGAGCCCATGGACGGGCTCACCCTGCTCAAGCGCGCGGTGGAGGTGGCCCCGCGCCTCCAGGTCATCATGATGACGGCCTTCGGCTCCATCGAGAGCGCGGTGGAGGCCATGCGCATGGGGGCGTACGACTACGTCACCAAGCCCTTCAAGGAAGGCGAGCTGCGCTACCGCGTGGAGCGCGCCCTGGAGCGCGCCAAGCTCCAGGCGGCGGTGGACAACTTCGCCACGGAGTTCAACCAGCGCCACGGCTTGTCCGCGCTGGTGGGCCGCAGCCAGGCCATGCGCGAGCTCACCACGCGCCTGTTGCGCGTGGCCCAGAGCGACGCCACCGTCCTCATCCAGGGGGAGAGCGGCACGGGCAAGGAGCTGGTGGCCCGCGCCCTCCACGCGCACAGCCGCCGCAGCGGCCAGCCCTTCGTGCCCGTCAACTGCGCGGCCATCAGCGAGACGCTGCTGGAGACCGAGCTCTTCGGCCACGCCAAGGGCGCCTTCACCGGCGCGGTGAAGGCGCGCCGCGGCCTCTTCGAGGAGGCGGACAACGGCACGCTCTTCATCGACGAGGTGACGGAGACGAGCCCCACCTTCCAGTCCAAGCTCCTGCGCACGCTCCAGGACGGCGAGGTGCGCCGCGTGGGCGAGTCCACCGCGCTGCGCGTGGACGTGCGCATCGCCGCGGCCACCAACCGCGACATCGAGCTGGAGGTGAAGGAGAAGCGCTTCCGCCAGGACCTCTACTACCGCCTCAACGTGGTGCTGCTGCGCGTGCCCCCGCTGCGCGAGCGCCTGGAGGACGTGCCCGCGCTGGCGCAGCACTTCCTGGACCGGGCCAACGCCCGCAGCCCCCGGCCCCGGCGCCTGTCCGAGTCCGCCGTGGAGCACCTGATGACGTACAGCTTCCCCGGCAACGTGCGCGAGCTGGAGAACCTGGTGGAGCAGGCCGCCGCGCTGGCGGAAGGGGACGAGCTGCTGCCCGAGGACTTCCCGCTGCGCCCCCAGGGCCGCGTGCTCCCCACGTCCGAGACCCCGGGCCTGCCCTCCACGGACGTCGCGCGGCCTGGGGGCGCGGAGGCCGCGGGCCCCACGCTGACGGAGGTGGTGGAGGACGCGGAGCGCCGCGCCATCGTCCAGGCCCTGGAGCGCCACGGCGTGGACCTGGCCCGCGTGGCGGACGAGCTGGGCGTGTCCTCCACCACGCTGTGGCGCAAGATGAAGCGCCTGAACCTCCGGCCCCCCACGGGCACTCGCGAATAGCCTGCCAGCGAACTGGACCCCGCCTTCCAGTACGAGTTCAGCTCCGAAATCACCCCGTGCAGAGATGAAAGGAGCCAACCTCATGAATTCATTGGGTGTTTTCATCCCTGCAACGCGATTTCAGGGATGCAATGGGGAGGGCGGGGGTGGGAGTGTTGGACGGTTGTCCAAGTCCTTGAGAATACTGGAGTTCCGATCCAGACAGGCGCTGGCATGGCACCTGCTAAAGGCTAGCCCGGGACGCATCGAAGCGAGGCTGAAAGTGGTTCCCCCCCACCCTTTCAGCACTTCCGGTGTGTCACCTTGAGAAGACCCGCGGCCCGACACCTTCACAGGTGCCGGGCCGCCTTCTTTTCCGCTCCCCGCAGCGTCGCCGCCGCCCGCATGACGCGGCGCGGATCCATTTCACTTCTGCAATGCACCCACGGCCATGACGCCGTGAGCCACGCCCCGCAACGACAACGCCCGCCAGGGCCAGGGGCCGAGGCGGGCGTCGGGTGCCGCGAACTGCCGGCGAAGGCCTACTGGCCGAACAGCGTGCCGGCCTGGGCCAGCCAGTCGGTGACGTGGCCGGGGAGGATGCCCAGCAGCACCACCGCGACGGTGGCGATGACCAGCGCGGCCTCCGTGCCCCAGTTGCGCTCCAGCGGCTGGGCGCCCTCGGGGACGGGGTGCATGAACATGTAGACCACGACGCGCAGGTAGTAATACGCGCCCGCCGCGCTGCTGAGCACCGCCACCACGGTGAGGCCCACCAGGCCCACGTCGATGGCGGCCTGGAAGATGAGCAGCTTGCTCATGAAGCCCACGGTGGGGGGGATGCCGCCCAGGGACAGCATGAAGGCCGCCATGGCGAACGCCCAGCCCGGCCGGCGCTGCGCGAGGCCCGCGAAGCGCTCCAGGTCCCACGCGGTGCCCTTCTCCTCGTCCTCGCGGCGCTCCAGCGCGGAGACCATGGCGAAGGCGCCCGCCGCGCTGAAGGTGTACGCCAGCAGGTAGTACAGGATGCCGCGCAGCGCGTCCGAGCGCGCCACGTCCAGCGGCGTGCCACCGGACAGCGAGGACGCGGACAGCAGGCGGAAGTGCTCGCCCGGGGCCGCGACGAACAGCGCCGCCACGCCCAGCAGCAGGTAGCCCGCGTGCGCGATGGAGGAGTACGCCAGCATGCGCTTCACGTTGCGCTGCGGGATGGCCATCAGGTTGCCGGCGATCATCGTCAGCAGCGCCAGCGTGGCGAAGAGCATCAGCGGCAGCTTGGGGTCCATGCCCTTGCCCACCGTGACGAACACGCGCACCAGCGACGCGAACGCCGCCGCCTTCACGCCCGCGCTCATCAGGGCCGTCACCGGCGTGGGGGCGCCCTCGTACACGTCCGGCGTCCACATGTGGAACGGCACGGCCGCCACCTTGAACGCGAAGCCCGCGGCGATGAGCACCGCGCCCACGTAGACGAGCGCCGGCGTGGTGGACAGCGCGCCCTGCAGCGGCGCCGCGATGTCGTTGAGCTTCGTGGTGCCCGTGGCGCCGTACAGGAGCGCCGTGCCGTAGAGCAGGATGGCGGAGGAGAAGGCGCCCAGGATGAAGTACTTGAAGCCCGCCTCGCTGGGGCGCGTGCCGCGGCGCAGGTACGCCGTCAGCGCGTACGTCGCGATGGAGAGCACCTCGATGTTGACGAAGATGGTGATGAACTCCGCCGACATCGCCAGCAGGCTCATGCCCGCGGAGGCGAAGAGCATCAGCGCGTAGAACTCACCGCGCTCCGCCCCGCGCTTGCGCAGGAAGCCCACCGCGCTCAGCGCCGCCAGCCCCAGGCCCACGCTCACCACCAGAGTGAGGAAGCTGGAGAAGGGGTCCAGCACGCCAAAGCCGAGGAACACCTCGTGGGGCGGCTCGAACATCAAGCCCACGGCCACGGCGCCGCTGGCCACCGCCGCCACGACGGTGAGCACCGCCTGGTAGCCGCGGGACGCCGTCGCGGAGAGGAACACCTCCGACAGCAGCAGGACGGAGGCCGCCACCACCATGATGATGGCGGGCAGCAGGGGAAGGAAATCCGCCAGGGTGAGATTTGGCAGGTTCATGGAGTCTTTCGAGGCCTACTCGCGAGCGGCGAGCGGCGCGGGAACGGAGGGGCGGGCCGCGGCGGCGGTGTCGGGCAGCGACATCACCTCCACGCGCAGCTGGGCGTCCTTCGCCTGGGTGGCGCCCGGAGCGCCCACGCTGGCGCGCGCCACGTAGCGGTCCGTGGACGGAGCGATGCGGTCCAGGAAGGGCTGCGGCATCAGGCCCATCACCGCCACCAGCACGATGAAGGGGGCCGTGGTGAGCATCTCGCGCACGTTCATGTCGCGCAGGTGCTGGTTCTCCCGGTGCGTGATGCTGCCGAAGAACACCTTCTGCACCATCCACAGCATGTACGCCGCGCCCAGGATGACGCCCAGCGTGGCGAACGCGCCGAAGCCCAGCGGCAGGCTGCTCTTGAACGTGCCCATCAGCACCAGGAACTCGCCGATGAAGCCGTTGGTGCCCGGCACCGCCACCGACGAGAAGGTGATGATGACGAACGCCGCGGTGAACACCGGCATCACCTTGGCGATGCCGCCGTAGTCCGACATCAGGCGCGTGTGGCGGCGCTCGTAGAGGAAGCCGAACAGGAGGAACAGCGCGCCCGTGGACACGCCGTGGTTGAGCATCTGGTACGCGCTGCCCGTGGCGCCCTCACCGGTGACGGCGAGCAGGCCCAGCATGCAGTAGCCCAGGTGGCTGACGGACGAGTACGCGATGAGCTTCTTGATGTCCCGCTGCGCCAGGCACATCAGCGCGCCGTACACGATGCCAATCACCGCCAGCACCGCGAGGAACGGACGGGCCGCGTGCGCCGCCACCGGGAAGAGCGGGATCGCGAAGCGCCAGAAGCCGTAGGTGCCCATCTTCAGCATCACGCCGGCCAGGATCATGGAGCCCGCCACCGGCGCCTGCACGTGCGCGTCCGGCAGCCAGGTGTGCACCGGCCACATGGGGACCTTGATGGCGAACGCCAGCGCGAACGCGGCGAACATCCACGGCCCATACGTGTGCAGCGTGGCGGCCAGGCCCGTGAGGCCCGCGCACGCGCCCTCCGGCCCACTGCTGCACGCGGCGAGCTGCTGATTGGCGGCGAGCAGGTTGTTGTAGAGCGTGCCGTAGTCGAACGAGCGCACGCCCGGGCCACCGCTGATGAAGTACACGGCCACGATGGCCACCAGCATCAGCAGCGAGCCCACCAGCGTGTAGAGGAAGAACTTCACCGCCGCCATGCGGCGGTCCTCGGCGCCCCACACCCCCACCATCAGGTACATGGGGATGAGCATGGCCTCGAAGAAGATGTAGAAGAGCAGGACGTCCATCGACGCCAGCGCGCCCAGCATCGTCGTCTGGAGCACCAGCAGCGCCAGGTGGAACTCCTTGATGCGGTGCTGGATGTACGTGGTGGAGGCGAGCACCACCAGCGGGCCCAGGAACACCGTCAGCAGCAGCAGGCTCACCGCCAGGCCGTCCACGCCCAGGTGGTAGCTCATCCCGAACTGCTGGAACCACGGGACGCGGTACTCCATCTGGAACTCCGCGCCGGACGGGTCGAAGCGGAAGTACGCCCAGACGCCGAACGCCAGGTCCAGCAGCATGCCCACGAAGGTGATGGCGCGGACCTGGCCGTGCTCGCTGGCGGGCAGCATCAGCACCAGCGCCGCGAACACGAGCGGCAGGTAGATGACGACGTTCAACAGGTGGGTGTCGAAGAAGCTCATGAAAGCACCTGCACGAGGGCGTAGACCGCGCCGCCCAGGATGGCGAGCGCCATGATGGCGGCGTAGGTCTGCGCGTCACCCGTCTGGAGCCGGCGCAGCCCGAGGCCCACCTTCTCCGTGACGTACGCGGTGCCGCGCACCAGCACCGTGTCGATGACGAGCGCGTCCACCACGCGGAAGAGGATGAAGGCCACGAACTTCACCGGCCGGATGAGGATGAACTCGTAGAGCTCGTCCACGTAGAACTTGTTCTGCGCCGTGCGGCGCACCGCGCGCGCGAACGCCGGCACGGGCTGGCCCACCCGCGAGGGGAAGAACTTCAGGTAGGCGAACGCCGCCGCCGCGCCGCCCGCGAGCGCCCACATCCACGCGAAGACGTAGTCCCCGACGGTCGGCGAGCTGGTGTCCAGGCGCACCGTCTCCGCCACGCGGGCCACCGTCTCCGCCGGGCGCAGCACCGGGGACAGGAAGTTCTCGAACACCGGCTGCGACCCGCCGCCCGTGCGGGGCATCAGGGGCAGGGCGTAGACGAAGGTCACGAAGGCCAGGAACGCCAGGATGACCAGCGGCAGCGTCATGTGCCACGAGCTCTCGTGCGCGTGCGCCAGCTTCGCCTCCGGGGACCGCTTGCCCGTGAAGGTCAGCAGGTAGACGCGCGACATGTAGAACGCCGTGGACGCGGTGATGAGCAGGCCCATCACGTAGACGAAGGTGGAGACCCACTCCAGGCCGTGCAGGTGGTTGTGGTGCACGCCGTGGAAGATGGCGTCCTTGGAGAAGAAGCCGGACATGATGGGGAAGATGCCCGTGATGGCCAGCGTGGAGACGAGGAACGTGGCGTGCGTCCACTTCATCTCCTTCCACAGGCCGCCCAGCTTCTTGATGTCCGTCTCGTCCCCGTTGCCGTGCATCACGCTGCCGGCGCCCAGGAAGAGGCAGGCCTTGAAGAACGCGTGCGTCATCAGGTGCATCTCGGCGGCCCAGAAGACGCCCATGCCCACGCCCATGAACATGATGCCCAACTGGGACACCGTGGAGTAGGCGAGCACCTTCTTGATGTCGTCCTGCGCGAACGCGATGAGCGCCGCCAGCAGCGACGTGAGCGCGCCCACGATGGCGATGGTCGCCATGGCGGTGGGGGAGAGCACCAGCAGCGAGCTCATGCGGCAGAACAGGTACACGCCCGCGGTCACCATCGTGGCGGCGTGGATGAGCGCGGACACCGGCGTCGGGCCGGCCATGGCGTCCGGCAGCCAGACGTAGAGCGGCAGCTGCGCGCTCTTGCCCGCGGCGCCCAGGAGGAACAGCAGCAGCGCGGTGGTCATCACGCCGCCGAAGGTGTAGCCGGCCAGGGGCCCGGACTCGATGGGCGTTGCCAGGGACACCGCGCCGCCCGTGCCTTCCGGCAGGGCCAGGGCCATCTTCTCCAGGCCCTTGAAGGTGACGGGGCCCTTCTGGGAGAGGCCCTGCTCGTAGCGCTGCCGGCTGCTGCCCGCGGCGTTGTAGTCCCGCGCGTCCGCCTGGCGGTTGAAGGCGCCCACCGTGAGGATGAGCAGGAACGTGGCGATGAGGAACGCGAAGTCACCGATGCGGTTGGTGACGAACGCCTTGCGGCCCGCCCACGCCTTCGCGCTGTCCGTGTACCAGAAGCCGATGAGCAGGTAGCTGGCCATGCCGACGCCCTCCCAGCCCACGAAGAGCAGGACCAGGTTGTCGGCCATCACCAGCGTGAGCATCGCGGCGACGAAGAGGTTCAGGTACGCGAAGAAGCGCCAGTACCCGTCGTCGTGCTCCATGTAGCTGGTGGAGTACAGGTGGATGAGGAAGCCGACGCCGGTGATGATGAGCAGCAGGATGCCGGACAGGTGGTCCACCAGCAGGCCGAAGTTCACCCGGAAGTCACCGGCCGCGAACCACGTCCCGTAGTCGTGCGAGATGGCGTAGCGGACCACGTCCCGCTCGATGCCGAACGGGTTGGGGAAGTTCACCACGCGCCCGCCGGCCGCGTCGCTGGTGGCCCAGAAGGCCAGCACGCTCAGCACGAAGGCGCCGGCGATGGCGGAGCACGCCACCAGGTGCACGTTGGCCCGGCCCAGCCACTTGCCGAACACGCCGCACACGAACGCGCCCAGCAGCGGCAGCAGGATGATCAACCCCAGCGAGGGGCTGAACACCTCGGGGGGGATGGGGGCGGTTCTGAAGAACTCGACGAGGGATCCGTCCATGGGTGCGCTCAGGGGTGACGGGGCGTTAGTGCTTCATCGTCCGGATGTCGTCGACGTTCACGGAGCCGCGACTGCGGAAGACCGCGATGACGATGGCCAGACCGATGGCCGCTTCCGCGGCCGCCACGGCGATGACGAAGAAGGCGGACACGTGCCCGGTGGCCTCGCCGTGCATGCGCGCGAAGGCCAGGAACGTGAGGTTGACCGCGTTGAGCATCAGCTCCACGCACATGAAGACGACCAGCGCGTTGGTGCGCACCAGCACGCCGAACATGCCCATGCAGAAGAGGGCCGCGGCCAGCAGGAGGTAGTAGGTGATGGGGACCATTGGGTTGTCCGGAAGGTCGCGAGGGTCAGATGCGGGACTTGGCCACCACCACCGCGCCCACCATGGCCACCAGCAGGAGCAGGCTGACCGCCTCGAAGGGCAGCAGCCAGGCGGTGAAGATGGTCTCGCCGATGGCCGCCATGGTGCCGAACGTCGCCTGCTGCTGGGCTCCCATGGGCGCGGGCAGCGCGTCCAGCCGGCCCAGCGTCACGCCCAGCACGGCCAGCAGGCCCAGCGCGGAGGCGCCGCCCAGGAACCGGGTCGCCGAGGGCTTTCCGCGGTGGGGGGCGTCACCCAGGTTGAGCAGCATGATGACGAAGAGGAAGAGCACCATGATGGCGCCCGCGTAGACGAGCACCTGCACCGCGGCCACCGTGTGCGCCCAGAGCAGCACGTAGATGCCGGCCAGGAAGAAGAACGTCGACACCAGGGCCATGGCGGAGTTGATGGGGCTCCGCGCGCTGATGACCAGCCCCGCCGACAGCAGCGTCATGACGGCGAAAACGCCGAAGAGGACCAATTCGATGTTCAAGACCAGTCTCCGAAGGAACCCCAGGGGTGGTCACCGTAAGGGCAGCGGTGCTCGCGCACGTGAGCCTCGAACTCGTCCCGGAACCGCATGAGGAAGGAGTGCGTGGGCAGCGCCGCCGCGTCACCCAGCGCGCAGATGGTGTTGCCCAGGCCGATGGGCGGGTAGGGCGCGATGGAGGAGGCGACGTTCGACAGCATGTCGATGTCGCTCATCTCCGCGCGGCCTTCCTCGATCTTGCGCAGGAGGCGCGTCTGCCAGGGCGTGCCCTCGCGGCACGGGGTGCACTGGCCGCAGGACTCTTCCGCGTAGAAGCGGGCCACGCGCCAGAGGCTGCGCACCATGCAGGTGGCGTCGTCCATCACGAT
Source organism: Pseudomonadota bacterium (assembly GCA_023424585.1). Lineage (GTDB taxonomy): Bacteria > Myxococcota > Myxococcia > Myxococcales > Myxococcaceae > Corallococcus. The sequence goes on along the minus strand of JAFADT010000280.1, from coordinate 2,957 downwards.
GACGCCGCCGGAGCCGGCCATCGTCTGCTTCATCTTCAGCGCCTCGAACTCCAGCGCCACGTCCAGCTCGTCCGCGCCCAGCACCGGCGCCGAGGAGCCGCCCGGGATGACCGCCTTGACCTTGCGGCCCTTGGGCATGCCCTGGCCGTACTGGTCGTCGTGGATCAGCTCCAGGATGGTGGTGTGCATCCCCACCTCGTAGACGCCGGGGCGGTTCACGGAGCCGGACAGGCACACCAGGTGCGTGCCGCCGGACTTGTCCGTGCCCAGCTTCGCGTACCACTCCGCGCCCTTGGCGAGGATGGGCGGCACGCTGGCGAGCGTCTCCACGTTGTTCACCACCGTGGGGCTGCCGAACAGGCCCACCACCGCGGGGAAGGGAGGCTTCAGGCGGGGCCAGCCCTTCTTGCCCTCCAGGGACTCCAGGAGCGCCGTCTCCTCACCGCAGATGTACGCGCCCGCGCCGCGGACGAGGTAGCAGTTGAGCTCGTAGCCGTCCTTGCCCATCAGCGACTTGCCGAAGATGCCGGCCTTGTAGGCCTCGTCGATGGCCGCCTGGGTGCGCTGCGCCTGGAACTTGAACTCGCCGCGCAGGTACACGTAGCAGGTGTGCACGCCCAGCGCGTACGACGCGATGGCGATGCCCTCCAGCATCATGTGCGGGTCGTTCTCCAGGATGTAGCGGTCCTTGAAGGTGCCCGGCTCGGACTCGTCGCCGTTGACGGCCAGGTACTTGGGCTTGGGGCTGTCCTTGGGGACGAAGCTCCACTTCATGCCCGTGGGGAAGCCCGCGCCGCCACGGCCGCGCAGGTTGGACTTCTTCACCTCGTCGATGATGGCGGCGGGCTCCATCGTGAGCGCGCGCTTGAGGCCGTCATAGCCGCCGCGCGAGCGGTAGCTGTCGAGGGTCCAGGACTGGGGCTTGCCCCAGGCCGCCGAGATGACGGGTTCGACCGCCTTTGCCGTAGAGGCCATGGATGAACGTCCTAGGAAAGCAAGGGGGAGGAGGGGCGACTCACGACAGCCGGGCCAGGATGGCGTCCAGCTTCGCCTGGGTCAGGCGCTCGTGGTGATCCTCATTGATCTGCAGGCAGGGCGCCGTCCCGCAGGACGCTAGGCACTCCGTCTCGCGCAGGGTGAACTTCTCGTTCGTCTCCCCGGCGGTCAGGCCCAGCTTCTGCTCCAGGTACGCGAGCATCTTCTCCGCGCCCCACAGCGAGCAGGAGAGGTTCGTGCAGACGTCGATGACGTACTTGCCCGGCTTCTTGAGGTGGTACATCACGTAGAAGCTGGCGACCTCGTAGGCGCGCTCCGGCGTGACTTCCAGGTTCTTCGCCACCAGCCGAAGGCCCTCGGGAGGCAACCACCCCTTGAGGTCCTGCAGCAGGCGCAGCGCGGGTAGCATGCCGGCGCTTTTGCGATCAGGGGGGTAGTGCGAGAGGATTTCCGCGATCCCCGCGTCGAACTTCTTCTGCTCTTCAGGAGTGAACAGGGGCTCCGCCATGGCGGGCCGGTACGTATTGCCGCAATGGCTTCGTTGTCAACATAAACCCTCGGCGGTAGACTGGGCCGCGCTCAGCAAATTACCGAGCGATTTCAACCCCTTGTTATGAGCTTGGACCCTGCGGACCAGCGGCAGCACCCTCGTGTCCCCACCATCCTGCGGGTGGACTACGCCCACGGTCGGCCGCTGCGGGACGTGACGGAAAACCTCTCCGCCGGGGGCCTCTTCGTCCAGACCGAGCAGCTCTTCGCGGTGGGGGATGAACTGCGGCTTGCTCTTTCTTTCCCGGGACTGCTGGATCCGGTAGAAGTCGCGGGGACGGTGGCGTGGGTGCGCATCGCCGCCCCGGATCAGCCGGGCGGCGTGGGCATCCGTGTGGAGCGCGAGCAGGACCGGCGGCGACTGGGTGAGATCTTGAGTGCGGCGGGACCCAACGACAGCGCGGTGACCCCCTCGGAGCAGGACGGGTACCGTGTGCTCATCGTCGAGGACAACCCCCACATCATCGAGATGTACAGCTACGTGCTGAAGAAGCTCGCGAGCAACGACCTGCACGGCAAGGTCCCGCTGGAGGTCCACTTCGCCCCGGACGGCCACCACGCCCTGCTGCGGCTGCGCGAGGATCGCTTCAGCCTGGTGATGCTGGACCTCTACATGCCGGTGATGGACGGCTTCGCCCTGGTGGAGCGCATCCGCGAGGAGGAGGAGCTCAAGGGCATCCCGGTCATCGCGATCTCCGCGGGCGGCAAGGAGGCCCAGGAGCGGGCGATGCAGCTGGGGGTGGACATCTACCTGCGCAAGCCCGTGCGGTTCGTGGAGGTGCTGGAGACGGTCAAGCAGCTCCTGCGCATCCGGTAGGGCGGCCAGGGCCCGGCGCTGCCCGCGCCTCCTATAAGATGCGCCAGACGTTGAAGCGCCGGGCGGGTGCCGCGTAGAGTCCCGCGCACCCATGACGAAGCCCGCCATCCATCGTGACACCGTCAGTGGCGAGGCGCTGCTCATCCTGCAGAATCTGCGGGAGAACGGCCGCCTGGGACGCTCGAACAAGCTGGCCGACGTGAAGGCCGCCCTCGAGCCGTCCGTCTCGCTGGAGTTCGACAGCTACTTCTTCTTCCTGCGCAAGTTCCACTACATCGCCATGGACCGCGAGGCCCAGCTCAAGCTCACCGAACAGGGGGAGCGGGTGGTGGAGGGGGACCTGCAGGACCGGTTCGCGTCCGAGGTCGACGACTTCTTCGCGGATCAGCTCCTGCCGGCGGAGGACGCCACGCACATCGGCCGCCCGCTGGACGAGGACGAGCCGATGAGCGTCCCGCCGCCGCCGCCGGAGCTGCTCCTGGACGAGACGGAGGTGGATCCATCCTCCGCGGCCGGGGCCGCTCCCCCGGTGGGGCCGCCGCCCGTGCCGCCGTCGCGCACGCAGCGCGTGGCGATGCCGGCGCTGGACCTGGGG
>JAFADT010000732.1 GCA_023424585.1 Pseudomonadota bacterium | reverse complement strand
CCTGCGTGCGCCCCTGCGTCGAACCCTCCACGGGACGACCCTGAGCGAGCCCCTCCAGCTTCGACCGCAGCGCCTCCGCGGTGCTCCCAAGTACGCCGAGCCGGAAGGGCAGGTGCGCGCGGCCGGTGCTGGCGGTGAAGCAGAGATCGCCCAGGTCCTGGTCGGGATGGGCCTCCAGGTGCCGGGCATACCGGTCCGCCTGGGCGCGCAGCGCGGGCTCGGAAGCGGCTGACAGCACCAACAGCTGCTCGGTGCGCTTCCCTAGCGGGGCCACGGCCCGGGCTTTCGGAGCCGGAGCCTCCTCGATCACCACGTGCGCGTTGGTGCCACTGAAGCCGAAGGCGCTCACGCCTGCCAGGCGCTTCCCGGAGCCTGCGGGCCAGGGACGCAAGGTCGTGGGGACCTCGAGCGGAAGCTCGCTCCAGGGGACCCGGGGATTGGGGTGGCTCAGGTGCAGGTGGGGAGGGATGGCCTCGTGCTGAAGCGAGACCACGAGCTTCATCAGGCCCGCGATGCCAGCCGCGCTCTCCAGATGCCCCACGTTGGTCTTCACCGAGCCCACGAGCAGCGGACGCTCCACGGGGCGCTCGTGGCCGTAGGTGGCGCCCAGCGCTCCCAGCTCGATGGGATCTCCGAGCGGCGTGCCCGTGCCATGGGCTTCCACGAGCGACACCTCGGCGGCCGACACGCCTGCGTTGGCGAGCGCCTCCCGGATGACCTCTTCCTGCGCGGGTCCCATGGGGACCGTCAGCCCGCTGCTGCGCCCGTCCTGGTTGACCGCCGAGCCGCGGATCAACGCCAGGATGGGGTTGTCATCGGCGAGCGCGTCCGAGAGCCGCTTGAGGACGATGACGCCGCACCCCTCGCCCCGGGAGAAGCCATCCGCCGAGGCATCGAACGTCTTGCATCGCCCGTCGGGTGAGAGCATCCGGGCGCGGCACTCGAGCAGGTAGGGCAGGGGAGAGAGGATGAGGTTCACCCCGCCCGCCAGCGCCAGGTGGCTCTCCTTGGCCCGCAGGCTCTGGCAGGCCAGGTGCACGGCGACCAGGGATGAAGAGCAGGCGGTGTCGACGACGAGGCTCGGCCCCCGCAGGCCGAGCACATAGGAGAGCCGCCCTGCGGCCACGCTCGGATAGGAGCCGGTGGCGGAGTACAGGTCGACCAGCTCTGGCTGGTTCGTCAGCCGGAGGTAGTCGACGTTCATCAGGCCGACGAAGACGCCGGTCCGACTCCCGGCGAGCGACGCGGGAGAGATGCCGCTGCGCTCGAGCGCCTCCCACCCCACCTCCAGCAGCAGGCGCTGCTGGGGGTCCATCATCGCGGCTTCGCGCGGAGCGATTCCGAAGAACGGCGCGTCGAACCGGTCCACGCCCTCCAGGAAGGCCCCGTGGCGCGTGTACATGGCCGACGGCGTATCGGGGTTGGGGTCGTAGTACGTGTCCACGGGCCAGCGCGTCGCGGGCACCTCGGTGACGGTGTCCACGCCATCGCGCAGCAGGCGCCAGAAGGCCTCGGGCGTATCGGCGCCTCCGGGGAAGCGGCACCCCATGCCGACGATGGCGATGGGCTCGGTGCGGCTCTGCTGGAGCTCGGTGAGCTTGCCCTGGAGGCCTTCGATCTTCAGCAGGGCATTCTTGATGAGCGTCCCGTAGTCGGGGCCCGTGGCTTTGCCTTCCATCACCCCCCCTGCTCCATCGACGCCAGCTTCGAGGCCAACAGCTCGGCCAGCTCATCCTGGGAGAGCGTCTCCAGCGCGAGCTGCGGCGGGGCCTCGTGTGGTTCCTGCGAGGGCCGCGGGGCGGGACTGGACGGCTCCTTCACCGCGAGCACGCGCTCCGCCAGGTGTCCCGTGAGCGCCTCCACGGTCGGGTGGTCGAAGACCAGGGTCGCCGCGAGGGTGCACGCGAGGCTGGACTGGAGGCGGTTGCGCAGCTCGACCGAGGTCAGCGAGTCCATGCCGAGCTGGAAGAAGCCCTGCTCCGACGGGAGCTGCTCCGAAGCGCTCCACCCGAGCACCTTGGCGACCTGGGCCTGGACGTGCTGCATGAGCAGCCCCCGGCGCTCATGCGCGGCGGCGGCCTGGATCCGGCGCAGCGCCTCCCCACGCGCCTCGGGCTCCTCGCGAGCGGTCGCCGGAGTCATCTCGGAGAAGAAGCGAGAGGTGGCGCGCTGCGAGAGGAAGCGCGGCCAGTCGATGGGCGCGATGCCCACCTGCGCCGCGCCCTGGAGGAAGAAGTGCGTCAGCGCCGCGAGGCCCTGCTCCGGGGCGATGGTGCCGATCCCCTTCACCCGCCAGCGCTCCCCCACCTGCTTGCGGGCCGCGGCGCCCACCTCCGACCAGGCGCCCCAGTTGATGCTCAGGGCGGGCAGTCCCTGGGCACGGCGGGCGTGGGCCAGCGCGTCCAGGAAGGCGTTGGCGGCCGAGTGATTCGCCTGTCCGGCGGAGCCGATGAGCGAGGCCGTGGAGGAGAAGAGGACGAAGAAGTCCAGCGGCTGGTCGCGGGTCGCCTCATGCAGGTTGAAGGCGCCCAGCACCTTGGGGGCAAGCACGGTCGCGAAGCGCGCCCATGTCTGCTGTCGCAGGGCCCCATCTTCCAGCACGCCCGCGGCGTGGATGACGCCCCGGAGGGGAACGCCCTCGTGGGTCAGCCGGCTCACCACGCTCCGGCACGTGGAGGCATCGGACACATCACCACGCACCAGGTCGATCCGTGCGCCAGCCCGCCTCAGGTCCGCCACGTCGGGCTGGAGCTGGCTCATGTCTCGACGCCCGAGGAGGACCAGGTGGCGAGCACCGTGCTCCACGAGCCACCGGGCCACGAGCAACCCCAGCCCGCCCGAGCCGCCGGTGATGAGATACGCCGCATCTGGCAGGAAGCGCGGCGCGCCCTCCGGGCTCCAGGGCTGGCGGCTCGGCACCAGCCGGGAGA
>JAFADT010000426.1 GCA_023424585.1 Pseudomonadota bacterium | reverse complement strand
CCTCCGGAGGACGACGACAAGACGCCGCCGCCCACGCGCAACCCGTTCGCGGAGCAGGAGGACACCCGGGCATCACCGGCCTCCGAGCCGCTGGTGCAGGTGTCCGAGGACCTGCTCGCGGAGGTCCCGCCCGCGCGCCACACCCCGCCCCCGCGCCGGCCGCCGCCCGCGCGTCCGGGTGCGTCGGCGGCCAACACGCTGCGCGCGGGTGCCACGCCCACGCGCCGTCCGCCGGGTCCTCCTCCACCGCCCTCGGATGATGAGGACGAGGACGACGACCGGCCGAGGACGGAGCTGAACACGTCGGAGAAGACGCAGATCCGCCCGCCGCCCGAGCGTCCGCGCCGGTAGCCCTCGGCGACGCGAGGCGACTGACGCAGGACACCGGGGGCACCCCCGGGTGGGTGGGGCCCTGTCCCACCACCTGGGTCAGCGAATCCTGACCTTGCGAGGAGGACGGGTCAGGGAGAAAGTGCTCCCGTGTTGATCCCCTTCCTCGCCGCGCTCACCCTGGTGGTCGCCCAGGCGCCCGCGCCTCCCTCCTCCGCGAAGCCCGTCACCGTGTTGCTGGCCCCCACGGACGTGGCGCGGGGCACGCCGCGCTATCTCGTTGGACTCGCCCAGGAGCACGTGGCCGAGCAGCTCAAGGCCCGGGGCCTGGAGGTGGTCCGCGTGGAGGACGTCACGCGCACGCTGCCCAGGAAGCAGCGCGCGGCGATGACGCTCTGCAAGCGGACGCAGCCCGCGTGCATCGCCTCATTGGGCGTGGCGGCGAAGACGGACGTGGTGATGGTGACGGAGGTGGTGCCCTACCTCAGCGGCTTCAAGGCCGGGGTGCGCGTCTACACGGCGCGGGACGGTGCGCCGCTCACCGAGCACTCGGTGCCGGAGGTGAAGAAGAACCAGGTGATGGATGCGCTCACGCAGTCGCTGAACGAGGTGGTGCCCATCACGCTGCGCGTGCTGCGTCCGGAGCCGGTGGCGCCGCCGCCAGTGACGCCGCCCGTGGCGCAGCAGACGCCCAACGTGACGCCGGAAGAGAAGCAGCCGGTGCCGGGGCCGGACCTGACGCCGGGGGTGCAGCCGCCCAGCCAGATGGACCTCACGGACACGCCGAAGGTGGAGACGCCGGGACGGCGAAAGTGGGCCTGGGTGCCAGCGGCGGGCGGCGTGGTGCTCGCGGGCGCGGGGACGGTGTTCTTCGTGCAGTCGCGAGGGAAGCTCAGAGACCTGAACACGCACACGTATCCGGACCTGAAGGACGCGCAGGACGTTCGCGACTCCGGCAAGCGTTCACAGACGCTGGGCGTGGTGGGGATGGGCGTAGGCGCGGCGGCGATCGCGGCGGGCGCGCTGATGTACTTCCTGCCGGTGAAGCAGACGAATGTTCAGCCGACCGTGACGCTCACGCCGCAGGGCGGTGGTTTGAGCCTGGCCGGAACGTGGCAGTGAGTTCGGAGAGAACCATGCGGAACCTCTGGAAGGTCGGCGCGCTGAGCGCGGTGTTCGGTGCGGTGCTCGGCATGGGCGGCTGCCAGGACTTCGACGCGGCCTACGAAAAGTGCCGGGACGCGGGACGTTGCGCGGGCGACGGTGGAAAAGTCACGCCTCCCCCTTGCGGAGATGGAGGGGTGGACTATCCCGACCTGAGTGGTTTGGACAACGACTGCGATGGCATCGACGGTGTCGCAGACGCGGGCTACTTCGTTGATCCGGAGAGAGGCCAGGACGACAACGACGGAACCCGCATGAAGCCGTTCCAGACCCTGGCTCGTGCCCTCCTGGAGATCCGCGACGGCGGCACGGGGCGCAACATCGTGTACCTGGGCACCGGCACGTACAACGAGGCACCAGTCGTGGTGGACATCCCTGTTTCGATCTACGGCGGCTACAAGTGGCAAGGGGACACGAGCCCTTATTGGGACCGTTTCCTGGATGGTGGAGCAACCACGTTCTTCAACGGCGGCACCGTCGCGTTCACCGTACGAGACACGGGGGACGCAGGGGTATTGCTGGATTCAGTCCACATCGTTTCCGCCAATGCGCTTGGCCCTGGGGAACCCTCCATCGCGCTGCGCGCCCTCCGCACGACAGACCTGAGGCTCCACAACACCATCCTGGAGGCAGGACAAGGCGGCGCAGGTGAACAGGGAGCCAAAGGTGACGCTGGAGCTCAAGGCGCCATGGGAGAGGACGGCGGGTCCGCCCAGGGCGCGATCAGCGGCTCCCGGGGAGCTGGCGGAATCAGTAGCTGCGCGGTCGATGATGCAGGTGTCGGAGGCGCAGGGGGCGGATGCCGGAACTACGAGGCAGGCAATGCAGGGGGCCTTGGGGCACCCGGCGTGCCAGGAGGTTCCAGCACGCCTAGTGGCAATGGAGGAGATGCAGGAACTCGTGTCGAGACCGACTCAAACATCTACCAATGCGTAGGAGGACCGGGACTCGATGGAGGTGATGGCATGAACGGTACCGCAGGCCAGGCAGGCTCTGCAGGTAACGGGTTCGGGCAGTTGGAGCTCGACGCTGGCGATTGGCAACTGACGGCCGGCCAAAATGGTGGAACCGGGTTCCAGGGAAGAATGGGCGCAGGAGGTGGAGGTGGAGGGGGCGGCGGCTCCTGTTCCGATGAGGACCAAGTCAAGTCGACCTACTTGGCAGGCGCTGGCGCTGGCGGAGGTGGTGGTGGCGGCGGCTGCGGAGGATTGGGTGGCATCGGTGGAGGCGGTGGAGGCGCTTCCATTGCGCTGATCCTCATCGACACGCACGTCATCCTGAAAGAGCAGTCTCGGCTCGTAACTCGCGGTGGCGGGGCCGGCGGCGCTGGTGGCGCAGGAGGAGATGGGGGGCGGGGTGGTTTGGGAGGTGTGGGTGGAGCAAGAGCCAAGATTGATGTCCCAGCTCCAACCGACAACAAGGATCGGCAGTATTCCAACTCTGGAGGAGCGGGTGGCAGTGGTGGCCGAGGCGGTACTGGTGGTCCCGGAGGCGTAGGCGGAGGTGGTGCGGTAGGGCCCTCCGTCGGCATCTGGTGTGCCGGAGACGCAGGAGTCTCTATCGGGGAAGACACCATCGTTACCCTCGCAGACGGTGGCAGCGGTGGCCCGAGCGAAGGGAACCCAGGCGCAGAGGGCATCACGGAGTTCATCCTGAATTGCCGGACCATCCCTTGACCCACCGCATCGCCCGCTGTCCGACAACAGCGGGTGAGAAAACAAGACCTGGGGGCAGCTGCCTGTCCGCTTACCCGGCATCCCCAGGCGGGCACTTCGCTTCCCGGGATTTCACCTGTTACGCTCCCCCATGGTGGAGACGTCTTCCGAGCTGATCTGCGAAACCTGCGGCCTCACCGTTCCGTCCGAGACGGCGGTGTGCCCTCGCGACGGCACCGTCGTGCTGTCGTCGTTCCATCCGACTCCACCGGAACCGAAGGTCATCGTGGAGCACTCTGGCAGCGAAGCCACCGCCATCACCGACCCCCTCATCGGCCTGAAGCTGGGCGAGTACGAGCTGCGCTCGCGCATCGGCGTCGGCGGCATGGGGCTCGTCTACGACGGCATCCAGCCCCTCATCGGCAAGCGCGTCGCCGTGAAGGTGCTCCGCCCGGAGCTGGCGCACTCGTCCGAACAGGTGGCCCGTCTCCTCGCGGAGGCCCGCGCCGTCAACGCCATCCGCCACCGCGGCATCATCGACATCTTCGGCTTCGGCCAGCTCCCTGACGGCCGCCAGTACATCGTCATGGAGTACCTGGATGGCCAGCCGCTGGACGCCATCCTCGCGGAGAAGGGCCGCCTCCCCGTCCCCGAGGCCCTGACCCTCCTGGATGAGGTGCTCGCCGCCCTGGGCGCCGCGCACGGCGCGGGCGTGGTGCACCGCGACCTGAAGCCCAGCAACATCTTCCTCGTGCGCCAGCCGGACGGCTCGCGCTACGTGAAGCTGCTGGACTTCGGGCTCGCCAAGCGCGGCGAAGGCCCCACCGTCCGCACCGCGCAGACGCGCACCGACATGGTCGTCGGCACGCCGGAGTACATGGCGCCAGAGCAGGCCCGCGGCCAGTCCGTGGGCCCCATGACGGACCTGTACGCCATGGGCGTCGTCACCTTCGAGATCATCACCGGCCGGCTGCCCTTCATCGGCAGCTCCCCGGTGGACCTGCTCATGAAGCACGTAGAGGCGCGCCCGCCCCGGCCGTCGGAGTTCGTCCCCGACCTGCCGCCCGCCGTGGACGCCTTCATCCTCCAGATGCTCACCAAGGACCCGGAGACGCGCCCCAACTCCGCGGATGCCTTGCGTCAGCACCTGTCCAAGCTGCGCCGCACCCTGCGGGCCACCCGCACCAACCCCACCGCGCCCGCTCCCGTCGACCCCGCGCCGCCCAAGCCGGCCGCCCCGGCCGCCGTCGTCGTCAGCGACGCGGACGCGCGCCGCCCCACCACCCAGGTCCCGCCGCCGGTCCCGCCAGAGGACCTGGTGGTGCCGCAGGAAGAGACGTCCTCCCTGCGCCGCTTCGTGCCCATCGCCGTCGGCGCGGCCGTGCTCTTCGCCGCCGTGGGCGTGGTCATCGCCACGCGCGGAGGTGGCGAGACGCCTCCGCCCGTCGTCGCCGCGACGCCAGAGCCGCCGCCGGCGCCCGGGGCCGACCCCGTGCCTCCACCTCCCGCGCCGGAGGTCGCCGCCGCGCCCGTGCTGGAGACGCCGCCTCCCGTGCAGGAAGCGCCTGAGC
>JAFADT010000152.1 GCA_023424585.1 Pseudomonadota bacterium | reverse complement strand
GCGTCGGGCAGCGCGATGATCAGCAAGACGTTGCGGATTCCAAAACTCTGAAGTCCTCCGCGGTCGCGGGCCCGGAGGGTGCCCTCCAGTGGACGTTCTGGAGGACAGTTCCCCTGTTCTTCCCACGGTGAGGCGGTTGGCAGTCCCGGGGTGGGTGCCTAGCTTCGCCACCTGAGCCGCGAGGGCCACCTCCGAGAGGTGTGGCCGCTGCCGCGGCCTCGAGGATTCTGGGCGAGGCGGGAGGGAGAGGGGTGGGTGCCATGACGGGGCGCTGGGGCCTGCTGGGCTTGGTGGTGGTGGGGCTGCTGTCGGGGTGCGCGGACCGGGATCGCTCATCGCTGGCGGACGGCCGGCTGACGGCGACGCCGGGCGGCATCGACTTCGCGCGGGTGGCCGTCTTCGACGCCCGCGAGTCCACGGTGACGCTGCGCAACGTGGGCCGCGCGCGCGTCACGGTGGACGAAGCCTGGGTGGAGGGGCCTGAGGGCGCCTACCAGGCCGAGTTCACCCACGAGGGACCGCACAGCCTGGTGCCGGGCAGCGAGTGCACGCTGAAGGTGCGCTTCGCGCCGCTGGCGCAGGGCGGGCTGCCCGCGGTGCTGGTGGTGCGCTCGGACACGCGCATCGAGCCGCTGATGCGCATCCCGCTCAACGGCGCCGGCGTGGACGCGTGGGCCCGGGTGACGCCGCGCGCGCTGGACTTCGGCCGCATCGAGGCGGACTCCACCAAGACGCTGGGCGTGACGCTGGACAACCCCACGGAGCTGCCGGTGATGGTGACGCCCAAGCTGGTGGGCGCGGACAAGGATGAGTTCGCCGCGGCGCCGCTGACGGTGAACCCGGGCGAGCGCGTGGAGCTGCCCCTCACCTTCAACCCGGTGCGGGTGGGCAAGAAGCAGGTGGCCCTGGCCATCTCGCCCTGCGTCGGGTGCGCGGACGTGGCGGTGCAGGTGACGGCGGAGGCGCTGGAGCGCGCGGTGGTGGCGGAGCCGGAGGTGGTGGACTTCGGCGCGGTGCCGGTGGACCGCGACGCGGTGAAGGCCTCCAGCCTGCGCAACATCAGCACGGAGCCGGTGACGGTGACGTCGCTCATGCTGGACGGCACGGACGCGTCCTTCAGCCAGAACAACACGGGCCTGCCGCTGGTGCTCCAGCCCGGCGAGGTGCGCGCCTTCGAGATCCGCTACAGCCCCGGTCACATGGGCGCGGCCACGGACCGCGCCGTCTACACCGTGGTGAGCAAGCGCCACCCCACGCTGCCCGTGCCGCTGCGCGGCTTCGGCGGCGCGTCCGAGCTGTGCGTGTCGCCGATGATGTACGACTTCGGCGAGCAGCCGCTGGGCTCCAAGGTGCGCGTGGTGGTGAACGTGAAGAACTGCGGCACGGACAACGCGGGGCCGCTCACCATCAACACGCTGGACTGGACGCCGGACGCGACGGGCGCGCAGCTCCAGTTCAACCACAAGCCGGTGGCCCTGCCGTTCACCCTGCCGGCCAACGGCGAGCTGAACCTGGAGGTCTTCTACGAGCCCCTGCGCGAGGGCAGCGCGTCCGGCTCGCTGGTGATGACCACGAGCGCGTTCTCCGCGGCCACCGTGCAGCTGGACTTCTTCGGCAGCGCGAAGGCGCATGCGCCGTGTGAGCTGACCCTCACGCCGGAGCTGGTGGACTTCGGCACCATCCCGCCGGGCCGCGGCGCGGTGCTGGGCGTGAAGCTGGAGAACAAGGGCGCGGACCTGTGCCCCGTGAAGAACATCCGCGTGGCCAACGACGGCGGCGGCGTGTTCAAGATGCCGGGCGGCGAGCTCTACGGCGGCATCATCTACCCGGGGGACTGGTTCAGCTTCCAGGTGGCCTTCCAGGCGCCCTTCACGGGCGGCAGCTTCGCGGGGGAGCTGCAGGTGGAGCAGTACAACCCGGCGACGCCGGTGCGGCAGGTGCCGCTGATGGCGAACTCGCAGGAGACGTGCCTGGTGGCGTCGCCCTGGTACGTGGACTTCGGCCTGGGCCGCAAGGACTGCCGCCCGGCGCCGCGCGAGGTGAACTATCTCAACGCGTGCACCACGCCCATCACGGTGTCCAACGTCTTCATCGGGCCGGGCACCACGGACTCGGAGTTCGAGCTGCTGGACCACCCGGCGCCGCCCGCGTTCCAGCTGGAGCCGGGCGAGTCCTTCACGGTGGGCGTGGACTACCTGGCGCAGGTGACGGGCATGAACCTGTCGCCGCTGTTCGTGGACTCCAGCGACCTGCCCATCCCGCTGATGGTGCCGCTCATCGGCGAGTCGTCGAAGAAGACGGACAAGACGGACACGTTCGTGCAGCAGGACGTGAGCAAGGTGGACGTGCTCTTCGTCGTGGACAACACGGCGTCCATGGTGGAGGAGCACCCGAAGCTCGTCTCCGCCATCCCCGCGTTCGTGGACGCCGCGCGCAACAAGGCGGTGGACGTGAACATGGCGGTGACGACGACGGGCATCTCCGCGGTGTCCGGCGCGTGCCCGGGCGGCGCGCTGGGGGGCGAGGCCGGCCGCTTCTTCCCGGCGGACAACAGCCGCCAGCGCATCCTCACGCTGGCCACGGCCAACGTGACGCAGCTGCTCCAGCAGAACGTGCAGGTGGGCCAGTGCGCCCAGGTGGAGCAGGGCTTCGAGGCGATGCGCCGCGCGCTCACCTCGCCGCTGGTGAACAACGTGGATGATCCGCGCACGCCGCTGGCCAACGACGGCAACGCGGGCTTCCTGCGCGACTCCGCGGCGCTGGTGGTGGTGTTCGTGGGCGACGAGGATGACCACTCGCCGGACGCGGTCTCCACGTACGTGCAGTGGGCGCAGCAGCGCAAGGGGGAGAACCAGCCGCAGCGGGCCACGTTCTTCGCCATCGCGCCCACCAAGACGTCCTGCGCCACGGCGGGCGGCACCGGCACCCGGTACGCGGACGCGGCGGCGCAGACCGGCGGCGAGGTGCTCAACATCTGCGCGGCGGACTACGCGCCGCTGCTCAGGCAGGTGGCCAACAAGGCGTTCAGCGCGCAGGACCGCTTCCCGCTGAGCGAGGAGCCCGACGCGGGCACGGTGGTGGTGACCGTCAACGGCACCGCCACCACCAGCGGGTGGACCTACGACGCCGCGTCCAACAGCGTGGTGTTCACCGTGGTGCCGCCGCCGGGCTCCAAGGTGGCCATCACCTACCGCCGCGCCTGCGCCAACGACTGAACGGGGTAAGCGGTGGGTGTGGAGCCCGTGACGGGCCGGCCATCCGGCCCCGAACGGCGGTGTCAGACCCCGGTGCTACAGCGCTGCATCTGCCTGTGCGGATGACCAGAAAATTGGAGGCGCTCCCTCGGTGTGTACCCTGCGGAGCGTCTGCACGCTGTTGCCCTGGAGGCGCTGTGAGCACCTGGACCCCTGATGAGCCTGTGAAGTCCACTCCGCGCGCAGGGGCGCCGGGGCTGCGGGTCATCCGTGGCGAGGGCCGGCGCAAGCAGGAGCCGCTGGCCTCGCGCGACGCGGTGGCCCGGGTGCTGATGGAGGCCGGGGCGGACCTGCTGCTGCGGCGCATCAGCCCGGTGAGGGCCCAGGAGATCGAGCGCAGGGTGGACCGGGTGCTGGACCTGTTCGACCGGGTGGACGCGGCGCCGGTGCTGATGCCGGTGCTCAAGCGGCACCTGGACGAACTGGAGGCCCTGATGCGGGAGACCCGCGAGGTCCGGGCCGCCCGCCGCTAGGGCTCACCAGGGGTGGAACCCGGGACAGCCCAGGGGGATTCGATGTTTGATTCCCCTGGCCCGGCCGCTTACGCTTGGGGTTCGCCTCCACGCGTCCGGCCGTGTCCATCGAAACCTACGGCAGCTACCAGCTCCTGAAGCGCCTCGCCACGGGTGGCATGGCGCAGATCTACCTCGCGCGCCGGCCGGGTTCGGATGCTCCGGACAAGCTGCTGGTGCTCAAGCGGATCCTCCCGCACCTGGCGGAGAACGACGAGTTCGTCCGGATGTTCCTGGACGAGGCGCGGATCGCCGCCCGGCTCGCGCACCCCAACGTGGTGCAGATCTACGACCTGGGGGCGGAGGGGGACACCTTCTTCATCGCCATGGAGTACATCCATGGCGTGGACGCGCGCCGGCTCTGGAAGCGCTCGGAGACGGCGGGGCGTCCGCTGCCGGTGCCGCTGGTGTGCCGCATCCTGCTGGAGGCGTGCGCGGGCCTGGACTACGCGCACAAGAAGACGGACGCGGCGGGGCGCCCGCTGGGCATCGTGCACCGGGACGTGTCCCCGCAGAACATCCTGGTGACGTTCGACGGCGGCGTGAAGGTGGTGGACTTCGGCATCGCGAAGGCGGCGGACCAGGCCACCGTGACGCGCTCCGGGGTGCTCAAGGGCAAGTACTCGTACATGTCGCCGGAGCAGGCCTCGGGCCAGCGCGTGGACCGGCGCTCGGACGTGTTCGCGCTGGGCGTGGTGCTGCACGAGCTGCTGACGGGGGGGCGCCTCTTCAAGCGCCACAGCGACATGCTGACCCTGGGGGCGGTGGCGGAGTGCAACGTGCCGGTGCCGTCGCAGGTGGCGCCCCGGGTGCCGGTGGAGCTGGACGCCATCGTGCTCAAGGCGCTCGCGAAGGATCCGGAGTCGCGCTACCAGCACGCGCAGGAGCTCCAGCGGGCGCTGGAGGACTGGCTGGCGTCGCAGCCGCAGCCGTGCGGCACGGTGGCGGACCTGGCCGCGTTCATGCGGGAGCTGTACGCGGACCGGCTGACCGAGGAGGCGCGCTCCGGCGAGGTGCAGGTGACGGACGAGGAGGCGGGGTCGTCTCCGCCGCCCCCCACGCCGCGCCGCCCGGTGATGCGGCCCGCGACGGCGCCGGGGCGCACGGAGAACGAGCCCACCACCACGCTGCGCCCGAACCGGCCGAGCCGGCCCAGCGGGAAGGTGGAGTCGCGCCGCGAGGACGCGGAGGCGGACGGGGCGCGCGCGGAGGTCCGGGGGCCGGACACCCGTCCGGAGGGGCGCAACGCGGAGGCGCGGGTGGAGGCGCGCAACGCGGAGGCGTCCCGGCACGTGGAGGCCCGTCATGTGGACGCGCGGCCGGAGCCCCGCTCGGAGGTGCGCAACGCCGACCCGCGAGCGGATGCCCGCGCCGTCGATGCCCGGCCGGAGCCCCGCTCCGAGGTGCGCAACGCCGAGCCTCGCGCCGATGCCCCCCGGGGCATGACGGGCTCGCGGCGGGCCCTGGAGTCACCGCCCTCGCGGAGCACGCGGCCGGTGCGCCTGGAGGAGCCGTCCCTCCCGACGGTGACGCAGGACGAGGACGGTCCCACGC